>JANNWK010000524.1:0-32353 GCA_031408355.1 Myxococcales bacterium | reverse complement strand
GTCGACCAGCACGCTGGTTCTTCCCGTTTGTATCAGGCGCGTGGTGCGTTCACAGCCGGGAGCTGTCGGCACGAAGCTTGGCAGCTGCAGCAGCACGCGCTGCTGGCCGTCCTCGGAGTACGCCAGCAACGAGCCCGGGGCGGCTGCGCCGGCACTCGGCGCCGGTTTGAGCCAAGCCACGGCCTGTGGCGCGGTCGTCTCGCCGAGCACCAGCGCCTGGTCAAAGATCTGATTTTCGGGCGCCGTCAGGGTGAGCTTGCCCAGACGCAACCTGCGCGAACCGGCCGGGGCGATCATGGCGGCTGGGTAGCCCACCGGCGGAGCTGGCGGCACGGGCGCCTCGGGGACCGCTTCGGAAGCGGCCGCGCTTGGGAGCGCCGAGGCAACGCCGAATGGCGTGTAGGGCTTGTCCTGCTGGCAACCGTCGCATCCACCGAGGCAGAAGGCGAGCGCCAGCGACGCAGCGAACTCAGCTCTTCTGGCCATCTTGACCGTAGACGTAGAAGCCTCGCCCCGTCTTTCTTCCCAGCAGCCCGGCCTGCACCAAGTTGCGGAGCAGGGGCGCCGGACGAAACTTCGGATCGCCAAAGTCCCGTTGAAGGATCTCGGCGATCGACAGCACGGTATCGAGTCCAATCAGATCGGCCAGCTCGAGCGGTCCTAGGGGGTGCCCGAGCCCGAGACGCGCGCCAAGGTCGATGTCCTCCTTGGTCCCCACGCCCTCTTCCAGAGCGAAGCAGGCCTCGTTGAGTAGCGGAATCAGCATGCGATTGACCAGAAATCCAGGGCGGTCCTGGCTTACGATGGCCTGTTTGCCGAGCGCTAACGCCAGCTCGAGCACAGACTCTACGGTCTTTTGCGACGTGAGCGTGCCCCGCACTACCTCGATCAGCTTCATTACGGGCACCGGATTCATGAAATGCATGCCGATGACGCGTTCGGGCTGGGCCGTTTCACGAGCGAGCCGCGTGATCGAGAGGCTCGAGGTATTCGAGGCCAAGATGGCCTCCGGTTGCGCCCGCTTGCTGAGCGCCCGGAACAGCTCGACCTTCAGCTCTAGCGCCTCAGGGACCGCTTCGATCACGAGCTCGGCCCGCTCGACGCCCGAGAGCCGCGCGCCCGGTCTTAGTCGCGCCAGGACCTCGCTGACCGATTCGTCGCTCTGCTGACTGCGCGGCTGCTGCCGGCGAAGCCTCGCCTCGATCTTGGCGACCGCTTGGGCTGCCACAGCCTCGCCCTCGTCCGACAGGTGAACGACGAGCCCCTGCTGGGCTAGCACCTGGGCGATTCCGGCCCCCATTTGGCCGGCGCCGATCACGGCGACGCACTGAATCGGTTTCGTTGGGGTTGCCATCGGTGCGGAAGCCTGGCGGCAAGTGGTAACATGCCGTCTCGATGCTCGCGAGGTCACGCCCTTTTCGAGCGAGCAGCTGGCTTGCTTGTTTGATGCTGGCGTGGGCCTGTATGGCGTGCGCGTCGCTTGCGGCTTCGCCGATCCCCCGGGCGACCCTATTGATGGACAAGGGGCGCTCGGACGAGGCGCGACGCTTGCTCGTGAGCTACTTGGAGCAGCATCCCGACGCCGTCGCTGAGCGGCGGCTGCTCGTGCGCGTCGAGGCGTTTCGGGGCCAATTGGGGCTTGCCCAGCAGCAAGTGCTGGTACTTTTTCGCGTCCTCGGGCCGGCCAGTCCCATTCCGTCGCTTGAACTCGGTCATGCGCTCGAGGTCGCGCACCGCTACGATGAGGCCCTATCGGCGTACGATCGGGCGGCTGAAGTCGCGCCGCGGGATGCGTCGGGTCCACTCACCGGCGGGCTCCGCGCCGCTCGCTGGGGCGAGCTTGAGCTGGCGCTGCCGCGGCTCGAGGAAGCGGTTCGGCGCGACGCCAAGAACCCGGCCGCCTGGCACGCCCTCGGCCTGGTCCGGTTGTCCGGAGGGGACACGGCGGGTGCGCAGCAGGCCTACGGCGCTGGCCTTCTGGCCGACCCGAAGGCGCTCGAGAACCGAGTTGGGCTCGCGACCGTGGCGCTGGCTCGCCGAGACCTGGCCGCGGCCCTCGTGCAGTACGACGCGATCATCCGTCAGCGCGCCCGGCTTCCCGACGCCTACTTGGGCCGGTCGTTTGCGCTGATGGGCCTCGGACGACTCGCCGAGGCGAGTGCCGCGATTGACGAAGCAGCGCGGCTCGGTGGCGATCCCAAGGTGATCGAGGCGCAGCGCCGGGCGCTGGCCCAGCGCGCCGGCCGCCACGCCGTCAACAAGCCCACTGGAACCGCTCCGCCTTGAGCCAAACCCGAGGGGTTTCGAGTGCTTGTAACGCATGGTTCCGCGGCGTACTCTCGGCGGCCCTCGCCTCGTGAGCGAGGGAGGGACCCCCAGCGACCATCACACGATCCGGCTCGGAGACGAAGGCGAGCGTGGCTTCCCCCGGAAGCCACCGGCGCACGCTCTCCGGTCGGTCGAGCCGAGAGCGCGGCTCGGTTGAACGAGGAAAAGAAAGCTAATGGATTCTCAGACGATCCGCACGGCTCTTGGGACACTGCAGGCCGAGCCCGCCTCGAAGGAAGCTTGGGCGGCATTGCAGGCGTCGGCCTCTCAAGCCGGAGGTGATCTCTCGGTTGAGGAGTTGCTGCGGCTGCTCGAGGGCGCGCGGGAACGGCACGCCGAGCGGGGCGAGTGGCCCGCGGTGGGACGCCTACTCGAGTGTGCCGCCAAGGTCGCGGAGGGAACCCCTGAGGAGGGGGCGCTGGTTCGCGCCCACGCGGCCGTCCTTTCCGAGCAGCTCTACGACGAGGACGGCTCCGCGGTCGCCTACCTGAGACTGCTCGAACTCTATCCGGACGACAAGGAACTGTCGCGCCGGTTCGAAGAGCAGGAAGGCAAGCGCTCACGCTATGCGGAGCTACGCGAGAGCTACCTGGTCGAGGCTGAAGGAGCCAGCGACGAGGTCTACAAGAGCTCCATGCTGATGCGCGCGGCCGAGATGGACGTGCGTTTCGGTTCCAACGACGCCTCCATCGAGGCCGCAGTGGATCGCCTCGAACAAGCCGTTCGGCTCGATCCGACGAACGAGGCCGCGGGCCGGCTCCTTGAGCATGTCTACCGCCAGAAGGATCGCTACGAAGATTTGGCGGGCGTGCTTGAGCGGCTGGCGGATCGCGGCGAGACACCGGCGGCTCGCGTCGCCGCCGGTGTGCGCTTGGCGCGCGTCTATGCGCAAGGCCTGGCAGACAACGAGCGCGCGGCTCGCGCCTACGATCGCGTGCTTCGCGACGCGCCCGAGTACGCCGAAGCCAAGTCGTTCTTGTCAGACCTGTACTCGGCCACTGAGCGCTGGGCGGAGCTCGTCGGGCTGTATGAGCGCGAGGTGCGTGTGGGCGGCGCAAGCGATGCAGAGCGGCTCGGTGACATGCTGCAGATCGCCATGCTGCATTGGAAGAAGCTCGAGCGACCGCAGGACGCCGAGCCGTGGTTCGATCGCATTCGCAAGGTCGAGCCGGCCAACCCGGGCATGCTCGGTTTCTTTCGGGAGTACTACGCGAGCATCAATGACGACACGCGGCTCATGGATGTGCTGCAAGGCGCCGCCCGCGCGTTGCCCGAGGGCAATAAGGACCGTACGGCACTCAGCACGCAGCTCGGTAAGCTGGCGGAGGGCCAGGAGAACGCCCAGAAGGCCGTCGAGCAATACAAGAGCGTGCTCCGGCAAGATCCGGACAACACTGAGGCTCGCGACGCGCTCAAGCGACTTTACAAGCAGACCCAAGGTTTCAACGCGCTCGTCGAGTTACTTCGGCAGGAGCTGGAACGACTGCCCAGCGAGAAGTACCAGGAGCGCCTGGCCGTGCTGCGCGAGGTCGCGACCGTGTATCGCCAGTACATCAAGAGCGACACGGCCCTGCTTTCCGTGCTCGGTCAGATCGTGCAGCTTGACGACACGGTCGACGAGCAAGACGTGCTCGAAATGCGCGAGCTCGTCGCGCTGTACGACAAGCTTGGGCGTCATCGGGACCTGATCACCCACCAGATCAAGCTGGCCGAGATCACGCCGGACATCGAAGAGAAGAAGGAGCTTTACCGCGCTGCGGCGCGCAGGTGGCTTGAGCAATTCTCCAACGCCCAGAACGCAGCCGAAGCCTACGCTGCGCTGCTCAAGGTCGCCCCGCACGATCACGAGGCTCGCGAGCGGCTTGAGGAGCTGTATCGCAAGCGCCGCGCATGGCTACCGCTGTTTGAGCTGTACGAGGCGGACTTGGCGATGGCCGAGGGCGGCAAGAAGCTCTCGCTCTTGCGCGAAATGGCCCAACTTGCCGCCGAGCGCCTGAATCGTCCGGCCGACGCCATCCGCTTCTACCAGCAGACGCTCGAGATCGATCCAACTCGCGGCGAAGCCCTGGACGCCCTGGAGAAGCTGGCCGAACGCAGTCGGGATTTCAGCACGCTGGCTTCCGCGCTTGAGAAGCGGGCCGGGCTCGATTCGGAGCCCGCCGCCCAGCTCGCGACGTTGCAGAAGCTCGGGGTCGTCTACGCCGAGCACCTGCAGGACGCGCCGCAGGCCGTGCGCACTTGGCAGCGCGTGCTCGAGCTGTCGCCGGGGCACTCGCGCGCGCTGCGCGTGCTGCGTGAAGCCTACCTGGCCACGGGCGACTTTGATGCCCTCGAGGCACTCTACGGTAGCCAGCTCGACTGGGAAGGTCTTTCAGACGTGCTGTCGACGGCGGCCGATCGCGCCAAGGAGAGCGAGACCAAGATCGCTCTCTCGTATCGGGCCGCTCGTGTCTATGAGGAGAAGCTGAATCAGCCGGAGCGTGCGTTTCGCTCCTACGACCGCATCCTGGCCGTTGACCCGAACGACTCCCGCGCCGCGCTCGCGCTACTGCCGTTGTGCGAGCGGGACGAGAAGTTCGTGCGCCTGGTGCCGCTGTATGAGCTGCTCTTCGCCAAGGCCGAGTCCGACGCCGAAAAGCTGGGCTTCCTGGGTAAGCTCGTGGAGGTAACCGGCAAGCGCCTTGGCGACAAGAAGGCGGCTGCCAGTTACGCCCGCAAGGCCTACGAGCTATCGCCGGACGACCCGCTTTCGCTTGCGCTGCTCGAAGAGACTTCGCGCGCTGCGGGCGCCTGGGAAGCGTTCGTCGAGGTGCTCGAGGCTCGCTTGCTCACCACAGCCGAGGGCCCTGCTTTAGCGGCGCCGACGGCGACGGTGGACGAGGCCGCAACGGCCCCCACTGGCAAGAAGAACAAGAAGGGGAAGAAGAAGGTCGAGCCGATCCCGTCAGACTCGGATGCTATCGCTCGGCCCCAGGGCGAAGCGCAGGGCGGACCTCGTCGCTTGCTAGAACTGAAGCTAGCTTCGGTCTACGCGGACGAGCTTTCGCGCACGGACGACGCCGTCAAGCTCTACAAGCAGATACTTGAGCGCTCCCCCGCTGATGTCGAAGCCGCCGGTCAGCTCGAAGGGATCCTGCGCCGCCACGATCGCCGCGACGATCTGCGCTGGCTGCTCGAACTCAGGGTCACGAACGCGACGGACACCGAGGAACGACTGGGGCTGCTGAGCGACTGGGCTACCCTGGAAGAAGCGGTCTTCGAAGCGCCCGAGCGGGCCATCGAGCATTACCGGCGCATGTTGGCGCTTTCCGCGACTGACGAGCGCGCTCTGCGCTCGCTTCCCCGGCTGCTGCTCGGCGCCGGTGACGCGGCAGGGGCAGGCGCGGTGATAATGCAGCACCGCGACGCCAGCGAGGGCGAGGCTCGAGCGGAGCGAGAAGCGGAGCTTGCCGAACTTTACTTGGAGAAGTTGGCGCGCCCGGTGGACGCCTTGAACAGCGCCATCGCCGCCCTCGGTTCGGAGGCCGTGGCGCCCAGAGCGATGTCCGTCCTGGAGCGGCTGGTCAATGTCGAGTCGGTGCGGGGGCGAGCCGCTGACGTGTTGGCTCAACGCTACGCCAGCGGCGGTGAGACTCGGCAAGAGGCGGGCGCGCTTCGCGTCCTTCTGGATCAGCTGAAGGCGCCAGCTGAGCGGCTCGCGCTCTATACACGGCTGGCGGATGTTCACGAGCACAAGCTCGGGGCTAGCGGCAGTGCCCTGGATGTGATCTTGCTCGCGGTCCGCGAGTTTCCCGGCGAGCTCGCGCTGTGGGACCGGGCGGATCTGCTCGCGGGCAGCGCCGGGCGTCCGACTGATTTGGCCGAGGCCCTGCGCGAGGTGCTGCGCGGGTCGCACGAGGCAGGTCTCGAAAGCGAGCTGTCGGAGCGCGCTGCGCGCCTGCATGAAGATAAGCTGGGCGATCCGATCGGCGCGACTCCCTACTTGGAGCGAGTCCTGGCCCTCTCGCCTGGAAACGAATCAGCCTTCCGGCGACTGAAGGATATCCTGACGGCAGCCGAGCGCTGGAGTGAGCTTGAGGCGCTCTACGATCGCGCGTCGAGCGCCACGGATGACCTTGGTCGGCGCGCCGAGATGCTCGTGGAAGTGGCGTTGATCTGCGAAGAGATCATCGAGGATGCCCCGAAGGCGACTGGCTACTACGAGCGCATTCTGGAGATCGACGCAGTCCATGACGGAGCGATTCGAGCGCTCGATCGGCTGTACCTCAGGCAAGGCCAGAGCGAGAAACTTTCCGGTTTGCTCGAGCGCCGACTGGAAATCGCGGTGGGCGACGAAGCCTTCGACCTCAAGCTGCGGCTGGCCACGCTTCAGTTGGAGTTGCATCAGCCGGCGAAGGCGCTGGTCCATGTGGAGGACGTGCTCCGCGAGCGCATCAATGATCGGGAGGCGTGTGGGCTTGCCGAGCGGATGTTGGCCATCGGTGAGCTCAGGCCGCGTGCCGCGCGAGCGCTTGAAGTCGTCTACGAGGCGCGCGACGAGGTTCGCGATCTGGTGCGTGTGCTGGCAATCCGCTTGGAATCGTCAAGTGCGGCCGACACCCTGGATGAGCGGCGCGAGCTACTTCAGCGCATCTCGCTGCTTCGGGACGACCGTCTCCACGACGACGAGGGCGCGCTGGATGCGCTCGCTGAACTCGTGCCGATGGCTCCGGACGACAGCGCTGCCCGCGCTCGCCTGCTCGAGATCGGTCGGCGGGTTTCGGCGCACGAACGGATCGCCATGGTCCTGACGAAGGCGGCCGAGCAGGCTGATGCGCCCGGCTTGCAAGGCGAAATTCTGACGTCGGTGGCCGGTATCTACGAGGAGCAGCTGGCCGATCCCACCCGGGCCGAGGCTGTTTGTCGACGCATTCTGGCGCTCGATCCCGGCGACGCGGAGCTGGTGTTGCCCGCGGCCAAGTCCCTGGAGCGCATCTACCTGGCCAGCGGTGCCAGCGCCAAGTTGGCCGAGATTCTGAAGCTGCAGGTGCAGCACGAGCAGGACGGCGCGCAGCGGCGTCAGTTGTTTGGTCGCCTCGGCACCCTGAGTCAGGACGTCCTGGGTGATGCGGAAGGCGCCATCGCCGCTTGGCGCTCGCGCGTCGACGAGAACCCTGACGACGCCGAGGCGTTGTCGGCGCTCGACGCGCTCTATGAAGGAGCGGGCCGCTTCCGCGAACTTGTCGGTGTGCTGCAGCGTCGACGTGAGGCGAGCTCAGAAGCGGAGCTGCGTCGTTCGCTGATGACGCGCGAGGCGGCAGTGCTGTGGAAGAAGCTCGAGTCGGTGGGCGAGGCCATTGACGCCTACCAGGCCCTCGTCAGCGAGTTCGGCCCAAGCCGGGACTCACTGACCGCCCTCGAGGCGCTCTTCGGCGCCGCTCAACGCTGGGAAGAACTGAGCGAGACCTACGAACGCCACCTCGATATGTGCGAGTCCGATGACGAGCGCCTGGACATCCTCGCCAAGCTCGGCGACATCAAACGTGAGCACCTGGCAGACCCCGCTTCAGCGCTCGAGGTCTACCGGCGCGCGCTCGGCATGCGCAGCAACCACCCTGAAAGCCGCGCCGCGCTCGGCAAACTCCTCGAGGCGACCGACGCTGCTATCAGGCGCGAGGCCGCTCTGATCCTGAGACCCATTTTTGAGGCTGAATCGGACCACGAGCGGCTGCTCACGACGCTGCTCATCGAGGTCGACACGAGCGATGATCCACTGGACAAGTTGGCGGGGCTCGAATCCGCCATGCGCGTCGCCGAGGCTCGGCTGGGCGACGCCGGACGCGCGTTCGACTTGGCCGCGCGGGCCGTGCGCTCGGCGCTGGGTCACACCGATCTGGTCCCGTGGTTTCAACACTTGGAGCGGCTCTCCGCCGCCACCTCACGCCAAGCCGACTACGTGACGTTGCTTTGCGCCGTGGTGCCGGAGATATTCGACGGCGACGTGCAGCTACTGGTTACGCTCAAGATTGCCGATCTGGCGCGGCATCAGCTGGCCGACGCCAAGCTTGCTCGCGAGTACTACCAGAAGGCGCTTGAGCTGCGCGCCGACGACAAGAGCGCGCTCTCGGCGCTCGAGTCGCTCTACGAAGAGGGCGGGGATGCTCGCAGCCTGCTTGAAATCCTGGAGCGGCGCACGGAGGCGGCTGAGACCGATGAGGAGCGAAAGTCGCTGCTGTTTCGGCGCGCCAAGTTGCTGGCCGAGGCGCTTTCTGAGCGACGTAAGGCGATCGAGGTCTACGAGTCGATCATCGATATCGGGCTTGAGCGGGAGGCGCTCAGCGCGCTCGAGGCGCTGTACACGGCCGAGTCAATGTGGTCCGAGCTGGTTTCATTGTTCGAGCGCCAGCTGGACGCCAAGCTCGGCGACGTTGCGGCGCTGCACGTGGCTATCGCGCGCGTTTCGGCCCGCCATCAGCACGACCTGGGCCGCGCTTTCGACGAGCTGGAGAGCGCGCTGTCGGCGGATCGCCAGCACGAGGGCGCCATCGCTGAGCTGGAACGGCTCGTGGTGGAGGCGCCTGACGTTGTGGAACGCGCGCGCGCAGCCGCTCTGCTGGAGCCCGTTTATTTGCTGCGCGCGGACTTTGGCAAGGTCATGAACGCGATTCGGGCACGGCTTGCGGCCAGCCAGGATCCGAGCGAGCGGCGAGAGCTGCTGACGCGACTGGCCAAGCTTCACGAGGAACAGAAAGAGGACTACGCAGCCGCTCTCGACACCGTCGCGCTATTGCTCGCGGAGGAACCGGGGGATGCAGGCACGATCTCCGAGTTGGAGCGGCTGGCCAAGGTCGCCTCCGCCGAGGGACGTCTCGCTCAGATCTACGCGGCAGAGCTGACCAAGCTCGGTAGCGATGATCAGAGCAGCGCGCGGCTTGCTCAGCGCACGGGCGAGCTCTTTCGCCAGCTGAACGAGCCCGAGCAGGCCCTGACCTTCTTCCGCCGGGCGCTGGCCTTCGAGCCCGAGAGTAAATCGTTGTTCGCTGCGGTCGACGGACTTCTGGCAGCCACTTCGCGCGCGGACGAGCGGGTTGAACTCTATCGGCAGGCTCTTGAGCATCGCTTCGAGCCGGCGGAGCGACTGGCGTTGCTCCACACCATGGCCGAGCTGCAGCGCACGAGCCTCAGTCGGCCGGACGACGCCATCGAGACCTATCGCCAGGCGCTTGACCTCGAGGATGGCGATGCGACCGCGCTCGACGCATTGAGCGCGCTGTATCGAAAGCGTGAGCGCTGGGATGATCTAGCCGAGCTGTTTCAGCGGCGAGCCGAGAGCGCTGCGTCCCCGGAGTTGAGCGCGCCGCAGCGGCTCTTGCTCGCCAACTTGCATCAGGAGCGGGGTCAGGTGGACCGCGCCATCGACCAGCTCCAGGAAATCGTGATGGCGTTGCCCAGTCACCACGAAGCGATCGCCGCGCTTGAGCAGCTACGCAAGGTTCCCGCGCACACAGAACGCGTGGTCGAGATCCTTCGGCCTCTCTACGAATCGCTGGACGATTGGCATCGGCAGATTCAGTTGAACGAGGACCGCTATCAGCTGGCGCAGGAGCCCCAGGACAAGGTGCGCGTGCTTCGCGAGACAGCCGAGCTTTGGGAGAAGCGTGGCGGGGATCTCGACCGCGCTCGTCGCTCCATGGAGGCTGCAGTCAAGCTGGACCCAGACGATTCGGAGGCGCGCCTCGAGTTCGAGCGCTTGACCGAGCGCACAGCAGCTTGGGATGCGCTGTCGGACGCCTACGAGGCGGTCTTGTCCGAAGAGCCAGGGCCGCGCGATAGGCGAGAGCTCCTGGCCAAGCTCGCCGAGGTTCACGACCAGCGCAGGGATGACCCACGCAAGGCTCTTTCGGCCTACGAGCGCCTGTTCGCCGCCGACGAAAGCGACATTCTGCCGCTCAATAAACTGGAGCAGCTAGCGACGTTGCTCAGCGATTGGCCGGCGCTCGTCAGGGTGCTGACGGCCAAGGTCGAGCTCTTGTCTAGCGACGAAGACCGGGCGAGCGTGTGGCGCAGAATCGCCGAGGCGAAACGCGACATGCTGGACGATGCGGCCGGTGCGGTGGAAGGTTACGAAAAGGCACTCGAACTCGACCCGGAGAGCAGCTTCACCGTTGATTGTCTGATCGATCTCTACGAAACGAAGGGCGAGGCAGCCAGGCTCGTTGAACTGTACCTGCGCCGGGTGGAGCTTTCCGACGACGAAGACGCAGACCTTAAGTACACTCTGCTGGTCAGCGCGGCGGCTTGCTACGGGCAACAGTTGTCCGACCAACGCAAGGCGATTGAGGTTCTCGAGCAAGCTCTCACGGTCCGGCCCGGAGACGGCGGCGTGCTGGCTTCGCTCAATCGTTTGTACCAAGCAGAGTCCATGTGGCCGGAGCTGCTTGAGAGCCTGAAGCTCCAGGCCAGCGCCGCTGAAACGAGCGAAGAGCGAGCCCGCTTGCGCAAAGAGATTGGCGGCATTCTGGCGCTGAAGCTCGAAAGCTATGAGGATGCCCTGGAGGCGTATCGGCTGGCGCTCGGCGAGGCGCCCAGCGATGCCGAGCTTGTCAGCGCAGTTCGCCAAATAGGCGACCAGCACGAGCATCTCCGCCGCGTGGTGGCGGAGATCTTGGTGCCCGTGCTTGAACAGGGCGCTCACCACGCCCAGCTCTGTGAGGTGCTCGAGCTTAGGCTAACCGTCGAAACCGAGCCCACGGAACGTGTGCAGAGCCTGCGCACGATCGCCCGGGTGCTGGAGACGCAATTGGGCAAGCCCGCCGAGGCGGAGAGCGCGCTGCTTCGCGCCGTGAGCGAGCGGCCCGATGATCTCGAGCTTCATGCCGAGGTTGAGCGGCTGGCGAGGGCGACGTCTGGCTTCGCTCGCTATGCCGACGTACTCTCGGACCGCGCTGGTTCCACCTTCGATCCCGAGGTCGCGCGCGAACTGTGCGTGCGTCTGGGACGGATCTGCGAGGAGGAGCTGAAGGACGACGTTCGCGCAGTGGCGGCGTACAAGAAGGCCGTCGAGCAGGTCGGGGATCAGCCGGAGCTGCTGGCGGCTGTGGACCGACTCCTGACGCGGCTCGGCGACCACGAGGCGGTGGCGGAGATCATCGAGCGGCGAGTCTCGGTTGAGCCCAGCGACGAGCGCCAAGCGGATCTGTACTTCCGCCTGGCACAGCTCCAAGTCGAACAGTTCAAGGCGCCCGCGCGAGGCCTGTCTTCGCTACGCATGGCGCTCGAGCGCGTGCCCGGTCACGACGGGGCCATCCTGGAACTCGAGAAGCTCGTGGAGCACGACGACCTATTCGACGAGGTGTCGGAGATCCTGGAATCGGTGTACCGAGCGCGTGGGCTCACCGATCGTCTCGCTAAACTCTTCGAACGCCGAGTGGGTTTCGCTGGCGACGTGGACGCTCGCGTGGACATGCGCCGAAGTCTGGCGCGAGTGCTGGAAGAGGATTGCCGTGACCCCCGGGCGGCGCAACGCGTGCTTGAACTCGGCCTGGCTGAGGCCCCGAGCGACAGCGCCCTGCTCGAGGAGGTCGAACGCTTGGCGCCGATCACGGGCGAGTGGGAGCAGGCCTGTCGAGCGCTAGCTGCGGCCATCCTCGCGAAGTCTGAGCTCGTTCCAGACGTCGTCGTCGCGCTCTCGGTTCGGCTTGCGGCCTGGTATCGGGACAAGGCGGGGGACGCGGCCTCGGCCGAGCGCGCGCTCCAGACGGCGCTCGAGAGCGATCCGGCAAGCGACGATGTGCTGCTGCTCATTGAGCAGCTGCAGCGCGGGCCTGGTCGCGAGCCGGATCTGCTGCGCACGCTGCGACAGCGCGCCAAGCTCCAGGTCTCAGAGGAGCGTCGCGAAGAGCTATTTCGACAGGCTAAGTCGCTGGCTGAAGCGACCGGGGATTCCGCCACCGCGGAGTCGGTGCTGCGCGAGCTCCTGGCTCAAGATGACACCAACCTGTGGGCGCTCTCCGAGCTGTGCCGCCTGCGCGAGGCAGCCGCGGACTACGCCGAGACCTTCAACCTTACTGTGCGTCAGGCGGAGCTCACGGCGGAGGCTGCCGCCGCTCGCATTCTGCGCCGGCGTGCCGCGGAGATCGCCCGGGACAAGCTGGATGACGTCGCTAAGGCCGTCCAGCTCTTTGAACAGATTTTCGAGGATGAGCCGAGCGATGCTGACTCGGCGCGGTCGCTGCGCGCGCTCTATCCGCTGGCTTCTCGCCATCAGGAGTTGGGCCGCCTGCTTGAGCGCCTCGTGGACATGGCTGAGTCTCCCCAGGCTCGTACGGCGCTCCGGCTTGAGTTGGCGAGCCTGAATCGGGACAAGTTCCAGACGCTGGACGCGGCGATCGAGTTCTTGAGAGCCGTGTTGGACGAGGAGCCCGGGCAGGCCGAGGCGGTCGTGGCCTTGAGCGAGCTGTACGAGAAGACGGAGCGCGACGACGAGTTGGCGGAGCTGCTGGCAAGCCAGATCACCGGAGCCAAGGAGCGCGGGGACCTGGCGGCTGAGCTGCGCTTCCAGGTCCGGCTTGGTGAAGTCTTCGACGGAAGGCTCGGCGACCGTGCCCGCGCCATCGACACCTACCGAGAGGTGCTCCTGCGCGATGCGAACCATCAAGCGGCACTCGAGGCGCTAGCCCGCCTTTACAAAGCCCAGAATGAGCCTGCGGCGCTGGCCGAGATTCTAAGTCGCCTGCTCGACCTGGCTTTGGGCGCTCGGGCGGTGGTACTCGCACTCGAACTCGGCGAAACCCATGAACGACTTGGGGCGTCGGACCAGGCCGTGCTCGCGTTTGAGCGAGGCCTGGCGCACGAGGAGCAGAGCGTCGAGTTGCGAGGAAAGCTGCGAGCGCTGTACCAGTCTTCCAAGGCCTGGGAGAAGCTCTCCGCCCTACTCGCGCGCGATGCGGAGCTCAGTGCGACGCCGGCTGAGGCCGTCAAGCTGTTACGCCAAGCCGCGCAGATCCAGAGCAGGGAGCGAGCGGATCACGCTGCCGCAGCCGACCTCTTGGAGCGTGCCAGTAAAATCATGCCCGACGATCGCGAGATCTTGCTTGAGCTGTGCGACCAGTACAGCGGGTCGGGTCGAGGCAAGGCGGCCGCCGAGGTGCTGCAGCGCATCGTCGACAGCTTTGGTACGAAACGCACCAAGGAGTTGGGCGAGATTCATCGACGGCTAGCGGCGGCGTACTTGGCTGACGCAGACCTCGCGAAGGCCCTCGAGGAGCTGGACAAGGCGTTCCGCATCGAGCCCGGCAACGTCAACGTCTTGACGCTGCTCGGCGATGTGGCCCTCCAGCTCGGTGACCTCAAGAAGGCCCAGCAGATGTTCCGAGCGCTGCTGCTCCAGAAGCTCGACGAGGTCGCCGGCCCCATCAAGAAGAGCATGGTCTTCTTTCGACTCGGCCAGGTTCACGAGCGTCTTGATGAGCTACCCAAGGCTGTCCAAATGTACGAACGCGCCGTCCAAACCGACGGCCTGCCTGAAGCCCAGGCCCGTTTGGCGGCGCTGAAGGGCTAGACCGGACAACCCCGCAGACGCCTCAGCCTGGGCTACTATGCCTGGGCCTTGGCTCGCGTTCGCTCAACGCTCCCCTATGATCCCCGGCAGAACCTGCGTCGCGACGCGGGCTGGGTGGGGCGCGTCGGACGGCGAGCGATTGACAGTCTCTCGGAGACCTTCGCGCTCTTCGGAACCTTGCGTGAGGTGATAGTCGCGGACTTCGCGCCGGGGCGAGCGGCTCGCCGGTTGGTGCACGGGATCATGTTGACCCAGGTCATGTACACGGGGGTACAGGCGCTCTCGCTCGTGAGCGTGATCGGGGTC
This sequence comes from Myxococcales bacterium, assembly GCA_031408355.1. GTDB lineage: Bacteria > Myxococcota_A > Polyangia > Polyangiales > Polyangiaceae > PMG-095. Next base: position 18,180 of record JANNWK010000524.1, on the reverse strand, counting down.
TTGATCGGCGCCAGCATCATCATTCAGACCAACATGATGGTCCCGGCGGACGGCGAGCTGATTGGTCGGGTGCTGGTCGCGGTGGTGCTGCGCGAGCTGGCTCCGCTGATCACGGCCATCGTCGTGGCCGGTCGCTCCGGAACGGCGATTGCCACCGAGCTCGGGAACATGAAGGTGAACTCGGAGGTGCTGGCGCTCTCTTCGTTGGGGGTGGACCCGCTGCGCTACGTGGTGTTGCCGCGCCTGGTCGGTTGCGTGGTGAGCGTCGTGGCGCTGATGATCTACTTCAGTGTGGTCAGTCTGAGTGCAGCCTTCCTGCTCGGCATGCTTTCGTCCGGCGCAAGCCTGGCCAGCTTTCGGTCCGGCATTGCGTCGGGCGTCATGCCCTATGATCTGGCGCTTTTCTTCCTCAAGGGGATTGGACTCGGGACGATCGTCGGTTGGCTGTCCTGCCACTTCGGGCTGGAGGTGGAAAGTTCACCCACGGAGGTCCCGCAGCAGGCCAGCCGCGCGGTGGTCATGAGCCTGCTGGGCTGCGTCGTCTACAATACGGCCCTGACCGCAGGCTTTTACTGGCTGGTGGGTCCGCCTTTGCCGGCGCCATGAAAGACGGACTTTGGCTGGATGACGCCGCCTTTCGCTACGGCGAGCTGTGGGTGCTCCGCGAGACGGAGCTACATGTTCCGCCCGGTCGGACGCTGCTCATTACCGGCGACAATGGCGTCGGTAAGTCCACTCTGCTCTACCTGTGCGCGGGGCTACTGCCAGCAACGACGGGGCACGTATGGCTCGATGGGCATCACGCTATCACCAGGAAGCCCAGCGAGCTGGCACGGCAGGGCGTTCGCCGCGGGTTTGTCTTTGGGCAGGGTGGGCTCTTGTCCAACCTCAGCGCGCTGGCCAACGTGACCTTGGGCCTGCTCTACCACGCTGACATCTTCGGCATTGACGACAAGGAAGCGGGCCGGCGTGCGCGCGAGGCGCTCACGGAGCTGCGCGTGGCGCAGACCGACTTTCACGCGCTGCCGGCGCATCTTTCGGCTGGAGTCCGGAAACGCGTGAGCCTGGCGCGCGCGATCGCCTTGGACCCCAACTTCGTGTTTCTCGACGATCCCGACGGCGGCCTGGATGCGGCGACACGTGAACTTGTTTACGACAGGCTCGAGCGTTTCCGAGACAATCCGCTGATGACGGTCGTGATAGCCACCAACAGCCGACCCTTGGTGGACCGTTTGGGGGTGGACGTGATGGAGCTGAAGCACGGGCACCTATTGCCTGCGCAACCGAGTCGCGCGCCCGGGCGAGCCTGACCCTACTTGATGGCGAACAGTTCGATGTCGAAGGTGAGTGGGCCGGAGGGCGCTCCCGGCCGCTTCGGCTTGTCGCCGTAGGCCAGCTTCCCGGGGATCCAGAAGCGGGTCTTTTCGCCCACCACCATCAGCTGAACTCCCTCGGTCCAGCCCGGAATGACCTGGTTCAAGCCGAAGCTCGTGGGCTCGCCGCGGGTAACGGAGCTGTCGAACATCTTGCCGTCGATGCTCCAGCCCGAGTAGTGGACGGTGACGCGGCTCGTGGCCGTTGGGTGCTCCTTGCCGGTGCCTTTCTTGAGCACGCGGTACGCCAACCCTGACGCGGTCTTTTTGGCGCTCGAGGGGGCCTCCTTGACGTCACTGGGAGTCTCCGGCGGGCTCAAGATCTCGAGCAGCTCGACGTCAAACGTGAGCGCACCGGAGGGCGCGCCCATCCGCGGTGTATCTCCGTATGCGAGCTTGCCCGGGATCCAAAGCCGACGCTTCTCCCCCACGACCATGAGCTTCAAGGCTTCTGTCCAACCCGCGATCACCTGCGTCACGCCGAACGACGTCGGCTCGCCGCGCGCGACGGAGCTATCGAACATTTTGCCATCGGTGGTCCAGCCCGTGTAGTGCACCTTGACCTGGTCTTGATCTTTCGGGTGATCTTTGCCCTTGCCGGCAGTGAGCACCTTGCTGGCCAGACCGGAAGCTGTCTTCTTGGCGTCGGCCGGGGCCGCGGCGACGTCGGTTGGGGCGGGGATGGCCGTCGGCTCCTTGGCGGGCTGCGGGCTGGGCGTGGGCGTGGGCGTCGGTGCGGCTACGGCCGCACTGGCGGGAGGGCTGGCGGACTTCGCGTCCGCGGCAGGCTCCGCCGGTTCGGAAGTCTTTGTGTCGCAGGCGGGGAGGGCGAGGACCAGGCTTAGAGCGAACAGGGAGTACGAAGAACGCATGGCGGCGCGCAGCATAGTCCGAATTTGGCCCGTGATCGTAGGCCCTTGCGCCGGGGCCAGGCCTGCGGTTCTACTCCGTCTTTATGGCCGAATTTTGGGTTCTCCGAGCGGTTTCGCTGGCGGTCCTCGCGGCTGGCCTCGGGACGGGAGCCTGTGAAAGCCGGGGTGCCTCGGGCGACCCCCGGGCGGAGGCGAAACAGCTCTTCGATGCCAGCTGCGCCAAGTGTCACGGGCGGGACGGTCGCGGCGGCGTTCCGCGTGCGGAGGGGAGCCCTGCGCCGACGAACTTCAATGACGCCGCGTTTCAGGCCAGTCGCCGCGACGAGGAGCTCGGCAAGGTGATTCGCCAGGGCAAAGGCGCGATGCCACCTTTCGGCGCGCTGTTCGACGAGGCGCAAACCAAGCTGCTAATAAAACACATCAGGGCGTTCGGGCCGATGCGGTGAGCATGAAGCAAACTCGGCTCGGGCCGCTCGGCATCGCGCTCTACAACGCCCTCTACTGGCCGTACCTGCTGCTCAGTTGCGCGGTCTTGTTCGTGCCCGCCTTGGGGCTCTTCCTGCTGACCGCCTGGTGGGATCCAAAGCGGCGTTGGCTGCGCCGCTACACGACCTACTGGGGCGCGCACTATTTAGCCGGCGCGCCTTTCGCAGGGGTGAAAGTCAGCGGGCGTGAGCAGCTTGGCGGCTTGCGAGGCTGCATCTATGTCGTGAACCACCAGTCCATGTGCGACATTTTGGCCGTGTACGGGACGTATCTGGATCTGGTGTGGGTCAGCAAGATAGAGAACTTCTACGCGCCGTTCCTGGGCTGGAACATGTGGCTCAACGGCTACGTGGCGCTGCGCCGTGGCCACTTGGGCAGCATTCGGCGGATGCTGAGGCGCAGCGAGCAAATGCTCCGTTCGGGCCAGAACCTGTGCGTCTTCCCGGAAGGCACCCGCTCGCCGGACGGTCAATTGATCGGCTTTTATCGCGGGGCTTTCTGGCTCGCGGTGCGCGCCAACGTTCCTGTCGTTCCACTGGTCATCAACGGTACCCGCGAGGTGCTCGCCAAGCACCGGGGCTGGCTGCGGCCGCTCGTGGTCGACGTGCAAGTCTTGCCGCCCATTTGGCCGGAGCAGGCGGGCGGTGACAGCCACGCCCTCCGCGATCTGGTCAAGAGTCGCATGGCCGACGAGCTTGTGCGGCTGCGCCGTAGCTAAGTCGCAGCGGCAGCGTTCGTGGGCTCGGCTCAGCCGCGCATGGCTTCAATGGGGGAGGTGCGCGCTGCCTTGAGGGCCGGCAAGAAGCCGCCAAATATCCCCATGAGCGCTCCCGCCGCGACGGAGCCGAGCAGAATGGCCGGCGTGGGCGAGAACGAGAACGAGATCTCCTGCCAGGTCTGAAAATTCATCATCGAGATGCGGGCGAAGCTGAGGAGCAGCGAGCCGCCCAGGCCAACCAGGCCCCCGACCACGGCCAGCACGGTGGATTCCACCACGAACGAAGACAGAATCGCGAACTTCGAGAAGCCGAGCGCTCGCAGCGTGCCGATCTCGCGCTTGCGTTGCGCGACGGCCGCGAACATCGTGTTCATGGCGCCGAGCATCGCGCCGATGGCGCAGAACACAGCGATGACCCAGCCCATCCCGGCGATGAACAGCGAGGTGCCCTGGGATTGCTCCTCGTAGTAGCTCGTCTCGCGCTTTGCCTCGAGCTGTAGCTGTTTGTCGGTTTCGACGGTGGCCTTGAAGGCGTCGAGCTTGGCTGCGGACTCAAGCCTCACCGTGATGGAGGAGACGAGCCCGTCGCGGCCGAACGACGTGCGCGCCGTCTCGATGCTGGCCCAAACCTCGGACTCGAAGGAGGAGCCGCCGGCCTCGAACACGCCCACCACCTCCACCGGGCGGTTCTTCTTCAGATCGAATTTCTCGCCCAGATTCATGCCTCGAAAGTTGCCGACCAGACCCTTGCCTATCAGGCACTCGTCCGTCCCCGGCCTGGGTGGCCGCCCGGCGATCAAGCGCACTTCCGGGCGCAGCTTCAGCACGTTGTCCGCCACGCCGCGGACGAGGATGTTCGAGACGTGGCCTGCCTCGCCATCCAGCTTCTCCTGGGCAATGACGATGACCACCTCCCCGGCGCCGAGCGGAGCCCCCGTCTCGTCCTTCTTTACGCCCGCCGCGGCCAGGACCAGGCTGACGGACTTCGACTCGACGCTGCTGGAGAGTTCGTTCCCGCTGCCCTTGCGCAAGACCACGGCATTGTCGGGGCGCCCACCCGCCACGAGTGTCTTCTTGACGCCCGCCGCCAGCATCAGCGCCGCGGCCAGCACGAATACGACTAGCGCGATGCCGCCGGCGGTGGCGATGGTCGTCGTTTTGCGCACCATCAAGCTGCGAACGTTGTACGAGATAGGAATCATCGTTCAGCTCCTCAACCGACTCGCCTGAGCGCGTCGATGACCTTCAGCGAGGCGGCCTGCCGTGCTGGTAGCGCGGCCGCCAAAAGCGCCAACAAGATCGCTAGAAACAGCCCCAACGCAGCGATCTCAGGCTGAACCCGGAACTGAGGGAACATGCTGCCCATGTTTTCCTCGAGCGCCCGACCGACCAGGCCGTTGACGAACGGGTAACCTACCAGGACCCCGAGGAGCCCGCCAATCAGCCCGATCACGATACCCTCGCCGATCACGAAGCGCGCGATGTGCTGGGGCAGAAAGCCGATCGCTCGCAGCACGCCATACTCGTTCGTCCGCTCGCGCACGCCCATCGCGATCGTGTTCCCCACGATGAGCCCCATGATCAGGATGATCACGACGGAGACGATATCCACGGCCTTGAGGACGGCCGAGAACATGCCGAGAAACGACTGATTGAGCGCCGCTTCGCTCATGGTCAGGGTTTGGGTGTCGCGGTCGTCGAACTTGGCGTCGACCTCCTTGGAGATGCGACCCGAGGAGCCAGCGTCGTTAATGTTGGCCAGGATCCAACCCACCATGTCCTTCTGCCGTGGCGGCAAGGACTCGTTCAAATAGTCCCAGTGGAACCAGAGCGTGCTGCGGTCCACGTTGGTCGTGGTGGTCGTGTAGATGCCGGATACAAAGAAATCCCAGTCGCCCGGGTAGATGGTGCCCGAGAGCGTCACCTTGTCGCCGACCTTCCAGCCCTCTTTCTTGGCGAGCGCGTCGCCAATCAACGCGCCGCGCCGATTCTCGATCCACGCCTGCTTCTGCTCGGCCGGTACCTTGATCTCGTGGTAAACGTCGAGCAGATCCTTGGGGTTGGTCGCGATGGTGGCGAAGAAATCGTTCTCGTCCTTGGGGTTCTTGGCGCCGAACCAGTTGCAGTACACCACCGCCTTCACGCCCGGGATCTGCGCGATCTCTTCGGCGTAGCGCCGCGGGAGCTGCATAATGAAGCTGACTTTGTGGCGGCTCGCGATGCGGTCCTTGGCCGAAAACTCGGAGGCCGACGTCCAGGACCAGATCACGGTTCGCAGCATGATGAAGAACAACGTCGCGATCGCCACCACCGAGACGGTGAGCGCCGTGCGTAGCTTGTTCCGTCCGATGTTGCGGACAGCGACCGTGGTCAGGGTCATTGAGCGAGCGCTCCCTTGTCCAGTCGATGGCAGATAGACGCGCGTTCAGCCGCGGCCGGGTCGTGCGTCACCATGACGATTGTCTTGTTGAACTCGGTGTTGAGCTTGCCGAGCAGGTTCAAGATGTCGTTGGCGCTGTCGCGATCGAGATCGCCCGTGGGTTCGTCGGCGACGATGATTTTCGGATCCGAAACGATCGCGCGCGCGATGGTGACGCGCTGCTCCTGGCCGCCGGAGAGCTGGCGCGGGTAGTGACCCATGCGGTCGCCCAAGCCCACCACCTTCAGCGCAGTTTCGGCGCGCCTGCGCCGCTCACTCGCTGGCAACTTGGCTAGCAAGAGCGGCAGCTCGACGTTCTCGATCGCCGTCAGCACGGGCAAAAGGTTGTAGGTCTGGAAGACGAAGCCGATGTTCGCGGCGCGAAAGCCGGCGCGCTCGCTCTCCGACAGCTGGCTCAGCTCTACCCCGGCCACCTTGAGGCTCCCGGTCGTTGGCACGTCCAGCCCGGCTATCAGGTTCAATAGCGTGGACTTTCCGGAGCCGGATGGCCCCATCAGCGCCTCGAAGGAGCCTTCCTTCATACTGAGGTCGAGCTCCTGCAGTACATCGAGCCGTTCTTTGCCGCGCCAGAACGATTTCCCGACCTTGCTCAGGGTAATGATGTCGCTCTTGCCGCTATTGCTCTCGCTCATCCTGCGTTCCTCTCCTTGACCTTCTGTCCGTCCGCGAGCCCAGGTGCTGGCTTGCTGACGAGCTTCGTCCCCGAACTCACGCCGCTTACGACCTCGAAGCCCGTGCCGAAGGCCGGCCCCAGCGTGACCGGCGTGAGCCGAACCACGCCGCTCTCAAGCCGGTAAACGACCTTGGCGCCGTTCAGCTCGATGACCGCTACGCCCGGCACAATCGTCTTGGGTGGGGCCTTCATGGCCTCCTTGTCGAGCTCCCCACTCAGAAAGCTCACGCGCGCCGCCATATCTGGCAGTACGCCTTCCTTCTCGTCGACGAAGGCGACCTTCACCGTGACCGTGGCCTTTGCGCGATTGACCTTCGGCGTCACTTCGATGGCCTTGCCGCGGTAGCGCTTGCTCGGGTACGCATCCAGCACGATTTCGCAGGGGCCGCCCATCTTTACCTGCGAAAGCCGCTGCTCGGGCACATCCGTCTCCACCATCAACGTCGAAAAATCCGCGATTTGCACGCCGCCCATGTCGATGGCCACGCCGGCGGGTTGTGGCCCGACGAATTCGCCCACCTCGGGCGGCTTGTTCACCACGGTTCCCGCGATGGGAGCCAGCACGGTGAAGCTCGCGAGGTTCACGCGCAGCGCGGCAACGAGGGATTCCTGGGCCCGCGCCTCAGCCTCCGAGGCCTTCACTTGCTCGTTCAAGGAGGCGACACGGGCCAGGAGATCGTCGGCGGTGCCCTGCGGTGCGATGCCTTCCTTTGCCAGGGACTGCGCCCGCTTCGCCTGCTGCTCGGCCTCGGCCATGTTGGCCTTGGCCATTTGCGTGCGCGCGCGGGCTGCGGCGACCTGACTGGCGGCGCTGGCGATGTTGGCCTGTTGATCGGTGGGATCGATGTCGAGCAGCACATCCCCGGCCTTGACGGTGGCGCCCTGACGCACGTGCTGGGCCTTCACCTTGCCAGCGACCTTGGCGGCGACGGCCGAGACGGATTGCGCCACCACGTAGCCCGTGGAGGTCAGCTCCACGGAGGCTTGGGCGGGCGACACCGTGATCACCTCCGTCACGTCCACCTCGGTCTTGAACACGGCCGACTCGAGGTAGGGCAGACCAAAGCGCCAGGCGGCGCCGGCAGCGGCCAAGACCAGGCCCAGCGTGACTATCGTCCCGAGCGGGCTCTTTCTCGGCTGACGAACGCTGCGGTCGATCTTGAGAGAAGCCAGGTCGGAGGACAGCTGATCAGGCATCGAAGCTCGCGCGAACTACCACAGCTCCGATCAGGCGTCGCCGCACCGGCGCTTGCTTCGGCGCAGAATCGGGCCCGTCGTCTGGGTGTTCTGCCAGCACCTAGGTCCCGCGCTCGCTTCCGGCAAGCCCGGCCCCAGCTTTCTCGGTGCGACCATGGCGGCCTGCGGGCCGGTGTCGCTTGCCGGGTTGAAGAATGTGGTATTCGAAAGCCACAACCGGCCAGGCGATGCGAAACCCGCTCAATCTGCGCAACCGAGCCCTCGACACCAGCTACGTGGCCACCTACGTCGAGCTGCCTTTCGCGCAGGAGAACGCGTTTCGGAGGCGGGCCCCGGGAGCGGCCGCCGAATGGCCCAATTTTGCCGACGCGCGCGCGCGGCTCCTGCCGGTGCCGCATTGGCCCGGGCATGAGTCGGCCGTCGAATGCTACTGGCGCTGCTGGCAAATCGCCTTCGAGAACTTCCGACGCGCGACGCCGGACAACGGCTTCGTCGCGGACTACTCGTCCACCATGTTCAACGACTGTTTGTACATGTGGGACTCCGTGTTCATCACGCTGTTCGGTCGCTACGGGGATCGCGCCTTCAAGTTCCAACACACGCTCGACAATTTCTACGGCAAACAGCACCCCGACGGCGGCGTTTGCCGACAGTTTCGCGAGGCCAACGGCAGTGAGTGTTACAGCCGCTTCGATCCGGCCGGTAGCGGCCCGAACGTGCTGGGGCTGAGTGAGTACGAGTACTTTCTGCAGTTTGGCGATCTGGCGCGGGTGGGGCAGGTCTTCCCGGCGCTCGTCGCCTATGGCCTTTGGAATCGCAAGTACCGCACCTGGCCGAGCGGCGGCTACTGGGGCACGGGCCTCTCGAGCGGTATGGAGAATCAGCCGCGCATCCCGGCTGGTGGGGACTTGCAGCTCGATCACGCGCACCGCACGTGGGTCGACGCCACGCTGCAGGCCGTGCTCGCCAACCATATCGTGCTCGTCTTCGCTGACCTGCTCGGCCGACGCGACGAGGTGCAAGACTTCGAGGAAGAGAACGCGGCGCTCATCCCGTTCATCAACCAACGGCTGTGGGACGAGAATACCGGATTCTTTCACGACTTGCGCCGCGATCAGTCGCGCCTCACCGAGGTCAAGACAATCGGCGCGTATTGGGCGCTCCTGGCCAATGTCGTCCCACAGGAACGCCTTCCGCGCTTCGTGTCGCACCTCGACACCGAAAGCGAGTTCCGGCGGCTGCACCGGATCCCCAGCCTGTCCGCCGACACGCCCGGCTACGACGCGGACGGCGGGCTGTGGCTCGGCGGGGTCTGGGCGCCCACCAACTACATGGTGCTGCGCGGACTGAGCGAGCGTGGGCTCGATGATTTGGCCCAGCAGATCGCCGAGAACCACTACTTCAACGTGATCGAGTCGTTCGAGAAGACGGGGTCCGTGTGGGAACATCACGCGCCGGACGCGCCGAGCGAGGGTCGCGGTCGTAGCAACTTCGTCGGCTGGACCGGCATCACGCCGATCGCGGTCCTGTTCGAGTACCTGTTCGGACTCCGCTACGACGCCCGCCGCGGCCGGCTCAGCTGGAAGCTCACCCGCACCGACGAGCTCGGCGTCAGCCGCTACCCGTTTGGCGCCGATGGGCTCGTCGAGCTGCGGGTCGAGGCGCGTACTTCCTCGCAGGAGAAGCCGCGGGTGACTATCAGCTCGAACCGACCGCTCGAGGTAGAGCTGAGCTGGCCGGGCGGCGCTGAGCTCCTGCAGGTAGGGCAGGCGAAGTGAGCTCGCTGGTGATGATCGACGGGCGGCCGATGGCGCCTGAGGTAGCGAAGGTCAGCGTCTTCGATCGCGGGTTCTTGTACGGAGATTCGGTGTTCGAGGCCCTGCGCACCTACGGCGGCCGCCCGTTTGCGCTCGATCGGCACTTGGCGCGACTGGCGCGGAGCGCGGAGCGCGTTTTCATAGACCTGCCAGTGAGCCTCGCGCAGCTGGGGCGCGAGGTAGACTCGGCCATCGTCGGGGCAGGCAACCCCGAGTCGTACGTGCGCATCACGTTGACGCGCGGCGTGGGCGAAGCGCTGGGGCTTGATCCCGGACTCGCGCGGCACCCGCTGCGCGTCGTCATCGTGACACCGCTCGCTTCGCCCCCGCCCGAGACCTACGAGCAGGGCATTGGCGTCGTCTGTTACCGCGTTCAGCGCTTGACCGACGACAGCGCCGCGGCCGGCGCCAAGGTTGGTAACTATCTGACCGCCGTGCTCGCTGTTCGCCAAGCGCGTCAAGCCGGCGCCTCCGAAGCGCTGATCGTCGACAGCCAGGAGCGCGTCCTGGAAGGCGCCACCTCCAACGTCTTCGCCCTGCTCGACGGACAGCTTGTGACTCCGCCGGAGTCCGACGGCATCCTGCTCGGCATCACCCGCGAGACCGTTCTATCGGTCGCGAGCGAGCTGGGCCTGCCGGTTCGTCAGGCCAGCTTGACGCTCTCGGACGTGAAGCGCGCGTCCGAGTTGTTCATCTCTTCCAGCATCCGCGAGCTCGTCCCCGTCGTCAGCGTCGATGGCGTCACCATCGCGGACGGACGCCCCGGGCAGCTGACGGGGAGGCTGCTTTTGGCCCTGCGCCAGCATTGCCTGAAGGCTGCGGCCGGCTAGAGTCAGCGTTGAGGTTGCGGCCGGCTGGTTCGTAAAAAAGATACGGAATAACAGTTGGTTACGGGCGGCGGCGAGGTTTGGCGCACGCGCCGGGGAAGGCGTGGGCAGGACTCGGGGTAAAACGCGGTCGAGGTATCTTATGAACGCGTTCTTCTCATCGGTTTCGCTGTTGGCGCTGTGTGGGCCCGTGCTCTTGCTCGGGGGCTGCGAGGTGAAGGATTGCAAGACAGAGGAAGGCAAGGACGCGGTCTGCGCCGAGTCCCTGAGTGTCTACAATGGCACGCCCGAAACGTTGACAGCAGACTACGCCGACGGCGCCCAGGTCAACGTGCGCGGCTTGTTCGGCGATGTCCTCGTGACCGTCGGTGCGCCGGGCGTCGTCGCCGCGAAGTTCTCTCCGTTCAACTATCGTTCCCACGAAGAGGAGGCGAGCGCGCGCCGTGAGCTCACGGAGAACCTCGATCTGGCCGTGGAGAAGGACGCAAGTGGCAACGTGACCATCAGCGTTGCTCGTCGCGATGCGACCAGCGGGTTGGGCTCTCACATCACGCTAGAGCTGCCCCCCGAGTTCAACGGCCCCCTGGTCGTCGAGAACGCGGCCGACGGGGTGCTCAATACCGGCGCCGTGGACGTTAGCTTCGTCGGCGACTCCACGACGCTGAACGTTGTGAACGGCGGCCTGGAGAATTGCAATATTCTTCGCGGTACAGATGGCGAACCGGTCGATCCAACTGCGCTCACGAACGTGGACGTGCGCTGCGGTGCCGATATCACGGTGCGCGGCGTGAATGACGACGTCATCGTGCACAGCACCGCAGAGTTTCACAGCGACGTGTTCGTCGAGATCGCGAGCATTTCAGCCGCCTCCAACGGCGGGCGCATTTCCGGCGAAGACACCACGATTGAGGTCGTCTTCCCGGCGAGCGACTCCTTCACCGTGGCCGCCTCGATCGGCGAGGGCGCCAGTATCAAGGCCCTGGCGCTGCCGGCGGCCTGCGAAGCGTCCGAGGACACGGCGACCTCGAAGACGTTCAGCTGTGGTACGGGCGTCCCCGTGTACGAGGTGTCTACTCAGGACGCGGATGCTGACGACGACGACGCATCGTTCATCCGCGTTCTGGTAAAGTAGGCGCCAGCGGTCTGCCCGCCCCGCGGGCTACAGCGACTCACACGTGTACCAGCCGAGGCGCGTGTCGGGCGCGGGGGGGACGTTCTCGTCCGCGCAGCTGATGTCGGTCCACTTGCCGCCTTCGTTCTCGCTGGGGCCGCGAATGACCATGCAATCCTCACCCTCGGCGGAGTGGGCGTCGTTGGGCTGATCTTGCACTCCGACGCCGTGGGCACGGCCCCAGAACGTGTAGAGGCCGCCGACGGCCGCCCCGTCGGCCTTGCCTTGCCAGAACGTGTCGCCGCCGATGAGCCAACGCCATTCTCCCTCGACGCCGGTGTCGGTGCCGCCAACCCACATCTGCGAGCCGTCGCCGCCCGCTGTCGCGGGCTTGGCGTAGAAGGTCTCGTAGATCCAGGTACTCTCGGCTGCGCTGTCGAGGCGAATCAGCTGCATGCTCATGGCCACGCAGTCCTTACGCGCCGCCGGGAACGCGACCTTCGCGTCACGGCACAGCGCGTAGACATGCCCCTCGTGTTCCACTCGCTCGCAACCCGAGCGCACTTCTGGCGCTGGTCCAGAGCCCGTGCCTCCCGAGGTCGCTCCACCGGACGCGACCCCGCCGGTGCCCGCGGTGTTTCCGCTGGTAGTGCCCCCGGTGCCTCCGGACGCTGGGGCGCCGGAGTTGCCCGCAACGCTGGTCGCTCCAGTCCCGCCCGTGCCGGGACTGCTCGAGCCCGAGCTGCCTGGGTTCATGCTGGCGGGGGCGCCTGAGGCTGCGGCATTTCCGCCGCTTGTCGGCACGCCTTCCGGAGCCGGGGCATCAGCGGGCGAAGCCGCGTCCGAACAAGCTAGGGCCAGGGGAGCTGCCAACACCAAGGCGAGGAGATTGAAGTGCTTCATGGTTGGAACCGCCTAGGCGAGCACGCCGGTCGCGTCGCCTTCGGATGCTACCTTCGTCTTCTGGCCGATCGTCGCCGGCAGCCCGTGACCCTGCAGCACGGCGTTGTACACGTCGATGGCGTTCACGGTTTGAGTGTAGAAGCCGGGCTTGAACCGGCCGGTTCCGCCGGCGATGGCGTGAAACACAGAGTCGGCGCTGTGGTTCCAACCGTACTCCGTGCCGATCACCACCGTGGTGTTGTCCAGCAGCGTGCGCGCACCCTCCTGCACCGCGTCAAGCTGCTGCAGGAAGTAGGCGAGGTTCTGCATGGCGTAGTGCTGGTAGAGCCGCGCGTGGTGCGGCTGGTTGCCGTGAAAGTACGCGTCGTGCTGGGAATCCCCTGGGAAATCCGTGGATTGCCCGAGCGCGCTGTAGGTGCCCTTCAGGTTCATGTGGCCGCCCGCCGACTCGAACATCAAGTTGCCGAAGCGCACCAGATCGCAGGTGAGACCGGCGACGTAGAGGTCAGCGTGGAGGTGGAAGACCTTTTCGAAGTCCTGCCAGGTGATCTCGGGCGCGCCACCGCCGGTGCCGTAGGTGAATTGGTCGTAGTTGGCGATGGGTAGATCGGCGGGCGTCGTCGGGAACACGCACGACGGGTTCCCGATCAGGATGTCGTCCGACGGGGCCAGCTCGCGCTCGATCTCGCGAATGCTTTGCAGGTGCAGCTCGAGCTTTTGCTTCGAGGCCTGACCCAAGTAGGAGTTCGGGCCGGTGAAGCGTTGGTACTGGGAGAGCACGGTATCAAGCACGCTGCGACGGAGGTGTCGTTCGCGAGTGACCGCGGGGTCGGGCAGTACGGGATCGCCACCAGGTGGCGTGGCGGAGCCGAACAGCGTTTCGAACACGGCGGAGGGGCGCTTGAGCGGGGTGCGAGCCGTGCCGTCCGGATTGTAGACTCGTAGCGCTTGCGCATCGCAGGCCCCGCGTCGCCACCACAACCCGGAGGCCAGCGTCGAGGCGGTAGGATCCGTCGCTTGGCGCACGAGCTGATCGATCGAGGCGCCACCGGCCAGATTTTCGTTCGGGTTCTTCTCGCCCACGAAGACGACGGGAGAATTCTCGCAGTGGGCTCCGCCCTCGCCCTGGTTCATGTTGGCGTGAGTGAAGAACGCCATCTTGGCTTGGAGCGATTCGTAGGGGGCCAGCGGGCCAGCGAACTTTTCGGCGGTCCACGCTGGGTCCAGGCCAAGCCCGAAGAAGAGCGTGACCACGCGTGCGGGGGCGTCCCCCGGAGCACCGTGCGCGACCCTCGGCATCATCTCTTCGAGGAGGGGCAGGCCGATGGCAACGGTGCCCGCGCCCCGAAGGAAAGTACGTCGATCGAGCCTTCGCTTTGACATGCTTATTCCGCCTTGAGCTCACGAAAAAGAGGGTGCTGGGCGATGACCGTCAGCATCGCGGTATAGGTCCCGCCCTTCGCGGCGAACGCCCGGTAAAGCTCGGCCGTGAGCGGTTCGGCGTCACTCTCGAGCCGCCGACCCACGGCAAACTGCAGGTGTTGCCTGGCCAGACAGGCTCCCACCGCGGGCGATTGGGCGAGCAGCGTCACGTAGTCATCGACCCCCTGGTACGTGGCATTCTCGCCGGATTCGGTGAAACGACCCGGGATCCAGCCGTCGGTCTTGAGTACATTGCCGAACTCATCCTGCTGGCGGTAGCGGCCCTCGAAGTCGAATTGCTCGAGCGCGTATGCCAACGGATCGAAGGTCTGGTGGCAGGCGCCGCACTGGGGCCGCGCCAGGCGCACCTCGGCAATTTGGCGGGTCGACGAGTTGGCCGGCTGCTCCGCGACGAACTCGTCGATCGCGCCCTGCAGGCTGGTGGGTGGGCTGGGCGTGGGCAGGCAGAAGAGCTGAGACTGGAGGAACAAGCCGCGCGCCACGATGGCACCGCCGTCCGCGTTGGTCATGCCCGCGACCATGCCCGGTTGCGTCAAGAGCCCCCGGTGCCCCGGCGAGCCTGTGAGATCGTACTCGAGAATGCCATCACCCATCGGAACAAGCCCGTAGTTCTGAGCCAAGGTTGGCGTCAGGAAGGCGCGGGGTGCGGTGAGCAGATCCAGCAGCGGGCCACGCCCGTTCCAGATAAAATCGTCGTAAAAGGCCAGAAGTGAGCTCACAAGCTCGGCGCGCAGCGGCGTCTCCGGCAGAGCCTCCAGCTTGGACCAATCCGTGAGGAACCGCTCGGTGGAGCGACGTCCTTTCTCCGCGTCGTTCAGCAGGCGCGTGAGCTCGGTCTCGACGCCCGCTGCAGTATCGAGAGTTCCCGCTTCGGCCGCGCTAAGGAGCGCCGCGTCAGGCGCTGAGCCCCACAGCATGTACGAGAGCCGCGTCGCCATCTCGTAGCCAATGACAGGCCGGACTTGTCCGGCGTTGACTCCCGAGGCCGCCGCCGTCTCGCGTTCCAAGCGGTAGAGGAATTGCGGTGATTGCAGCATCGCTTCGACCACCACCCGGGCACCTTCCAAGAAGCTCGTCCCCTCGGCGACGGCGGCCTGAAAAAGCCCGACGAAAGCGGCGCTTTCTTCGGCGTCGATCGGCCGGCGAAAGAGCAGCTTGCCCACGCCCGCCACAAAGCTTGCCTGGCACTCGGGCGTCACGGCTTGGCAGGCCCCCTGAGCGCTCGCAAAGCCTTCATTGAGTCGCCCGGCGACGGCGCGCGCGACGCTGGCGTAACCGGACGCGTGGTCCGGGGACACCGTTTGGCTCGTGGCGGTATTGACGAAGCCTTCCAGCGGTCGATCCAGTGGCACGGGCATGAGCTCCGGCTCACTTGGCTTCTGGCCGAGGGCGTCCCCGAGCGTGTTTGAAAGCTCGTCGCGCGTGAGTCGCCGGACGAGCGGGCTCGACAGCTCAAGCGCCGCGGTGCCGAGCGGCAAGCCGCCCACACTCGACGAGCCGCCGGCGCTCGGGGAGCCGCCGCCTCCCGGAGTGCCAGGGCCGGCTGGATCGCCCGCGCCCGCCGGGCCATCGACGGCGGTGCAGCCAGCGGCCAGCACGCACAGACCTACTCCGAACAAGGGGACGGATGCGCTGGGGAGTTTCATGGGGATGGCGCCGGGAGAGGGTTGGCCCCTCGGTCTTCCTTCACCCACAGTCGCGTGCCACGTTGGGGACCAGGCACATTCTTTCACGCGAGAATTTAACGCGCAGCCTGTCGGCGCCGGCTATCCTGGGCGTGACGGATGCCCTTGCCGGTCGTTGCCATCATTGCCGAAGGCCGTCCGTTGCCTGTCGAGGCCAGGCCAGCCATCGTCGCAAGCTGCGCCAAAGCCTTGGGTGAGGCCCTTTGCATCGGCGAAAGCGACGCGCTCGGGCCCGCTGCCCGCTACCTGGCGGTCGTAAGCGTGGGCCTCGACGGCAAACTGCGAGTGAACCTGCGCTCTCGCCGGGACAACGTGCCACGCGGAGAGCGTGATCTCGTGTTCGCCAGCGCGGAGCTGGGCCCGGAGCACTGGAACTCCGCGGGTTTGGTGGTCGCGGCGCTGGTCGCGGACGCCGAGCAGACGGCGGCCGCTTGGGCCCCACCGCCAGAGCCCCCACGAACGCGAGAAGCTGACGTGAACCCGCCCGGGCCAGTGGGTCTTTGGGCAAGGGTGAGTGTGACGGTGGTGGTCTCCCCAGGTTTCGATTTCGACCCTTGGCGTTTGGGCCCGACCCTGAGGTTCGCGGCGGGCTCACCCCACGGCCTGTTCTATCCGGTCCTCACTACCCGCTGGCTGACCGCGAGCGGCCTAGTGCGTTCCGATGTCGTTAATGGTGCGCTCGGAGTTGGAGCCCGTGTCATCAACCTGGCTGAGCGCTTGGAGCTCGACGTGGAGTTTTCTGGGGTGGCCGATGCTCTCATGGTTTCAGCGGTCAGTCAGGGCACGACCGAGCAGAGCTTTCGCGTGCGCTACGGAGCTCGACTGGGCGTGTCCTCCAGCGTGCGCTTCGCGGGCAGCGTGCACGGCTTCGGTGGAGTGGACGCCACCTGGCTTGGAAACCGTGCCATCCTCGAGCTCGATGGCCAGCGGCTCGGAGTTGAGCCACGCTACTCGCCTGGGTTCGAGGTAGGACTTCGCCTCACCTTTTGAAAGTGCCTGATCTCCCCGACACCAGACGACTGTCCCCCGTGACGGCCTCAGCACACGCTCTCGTGGAGGAGCCCCCAAGCCTTAGGCCGGGGAGAAGTGCCCCTGCCGCCTCGGACGGGGCGATCGTCGAGGGGCTTCGCCGCGGCGAGGAATGGGCGGCGGACGCGCTGTACGAGCGCGTGCATGACGTGGTCACGCAGACCTTGCGGCGTGTCCTCGGGCCCGGGGATCAAGAGTTGACCGACGTGGTGCAAGAGGTGTTCGAGCGGCTGATCATCACGCTGAGTGAGGCGCGCCTCGATCACGCCACCAAGCTGCGAGCGTGGGCTGCCGCCGTCGCGACCCACATCGGGGTGGATGTGCTGCGGTCGCGCGTGCGTCGCCGTCGCTTGTTCCAGTTCCACGACGGTTGGGCGGAAAACCTGTCCGGAGCTGGCCCCAGTTTGGAAAGGCGCCTGGAGGCGCGAGCGGATGTGGAGCGCCTGCGCGGCGTGCTAGCGCGGATGCCGGCTTCGCGCGTGGAAACACTGATTCTGCACGACGTACTCGGCCACAGCCTGGAGGAGATCGCGAAGCTTACCCAGGTGAGCGCTGCGGCGGCCCAATCGCGGCTGGTGCGGGGACGCAAAGACCTCGAGCGTCGCCTCAATGTCGCGCGGACAAGCGGAGAGAATCGATGAACGACATGGAATCACGCGCCGCTTTGGCCAGCCTATCGGGCCCTTTGCCCGTGGCGGACGTCGAGGCGCTTCAGGCTCAACACGAGCGAGTGCGGCCTCAACTGCGGCGGTTCGTGCGCGGGCTACCGGCGCGCCGAAAGAAACAGCGGTTCTTGCGTATCGCAGCGGCTTCCGGGGGCATGGCGCTGAGCGCGGGCCTCGCGCTTGCGGCCTGGCAGTGGCAGACCACGGGGCAGCAGCCCTTCATCTTGGAAGAAGGCCGGCCGAGCGCGCTCGAGGAGGGGCGTCGGGTGGTGACGGGCGCCGGAGAAACCGTCGCGCTCCGCACACGTCATGGCGCGCGCGTTGACGTCGCCGCCGCCAGTCGCGTAGAAGCCGGCGCGCTGGGCGAGGGTCACGAGCAAGTCGTGCTCACTCATGGCTCGGTGCGGGTGCAGGTGCCGCACCTCGTCCCTGGCGGGTCCTTCTCCGTCAGGACCCCAGATGCGACCGTCACGGTTCACGGAACGGTCTTCAGCGTGAGCGTGTCCGGCGCCGCGCTGAGCGCGCAGACCTGCGTGCGCGTGACGGAGGGCGTGGTGTCGGTGGCGCGTGCCGGTACGGCGGTCGTGTTGCGGGCGGGTGAGCAGTTCAACTGCGCCAATGCAGCGCCGCTCGTCGCGGCGGCTCAAGCGCCGGCTGCCCGGGCCCCGCTCGCCCCGCCGCCCAGCCTGGAGCCTTCTATCGCTCGTGAGGAGGCAGCTCCCAGCCCGGCTGCGCGCGGGCCGGCAGCAGGTGCGAGCGCGGACGGCACCTTGAGTGAGCAGAATCGTCTCCTCGCGGCTGCCCTCCAAGCGGAGCGCGCGGGCCGCTACTCGGAAGCCGAGAGCCACCTGCGCGAACTCGTCACGCGCTACCCGAGCTCGGCGCTTTTGCCCGACGCGCAACGCTCACTGCAGCGCGTACAGCGAGTGCAACGAGCGTTG
>JANNWK010000523.1:0-1565 GCA_031408355.1 Myxococcales bacterium | reverse complement strand
GCGTAGCCGGGCACACAGCCTCGTTTAGCGTCACAAGCTTTCCCTTCCAGGCTAGTCGAAAAGGACGATTCGCAGCCCAGGGTCAAGAGCAGGCTCATGCTGAGCGCGAAGACCAACCAGCGCATCAGAAGGCTCCTCTTGCCGTTGCGACGCAGCCGTCGCTCACGCATCCGAAACCGACTCTCATCGGCTGTTCGCGGCGATCGTTGAACAGTAGCAGCGCGCCTCCAGTGACAAGCAGGGCCCCGCCGACGCCCGCCAGAACCCGCGCCTCCAACTGCCGACGCTCAATCGCCTCCAAGTGCTGCTTCAGCTCGATTTGGGTGACGGCGTCCGCGGCGTCGGATTCCTCTGAACGGCGCGCAAGTTCTAAGCCGATTGCGGCGCCCAGAAGCACGCCGCCGGTTCCAGCAACCACCCAGGGGAGGACGCCGAAGCGCCGTGGCCCCACACGATGCCCGTCGCGCGTCGCGGACACGGAAATCGGGCTGGCCGGCGAGCTGTCGGACAGGGCGAGCAACCGAGCGTCGATGCGCAACAGCTTGACGCTGAAGTCGCGCGGCTTGCCCGGCTGCAGGACCACGTCGGATTGCAGCTCGCGGTAGCCCGGCAGACTCACGGTCAGCCGATGCACGCCGGCGCGCAGGTCGCCCGTGTAGGGCGTTACACCTGCGGCCCTTCCGTCGATCGCAACGCTGGCGGCAGGGGGGCTGGACAGGACCGTGAGTTGTTGAACGCCCTGCTCGGACAGCTTCTCCGCCAACAGCGCGATTCGCGCGCGCACGTCCGTGGCATTGGCAGCCTGGGGCAACCGTCGCAGGTAGTCGCGGTACCAGCGCAACGCGCCGCTGGTGTCGTTCAGTCGCTCGTAGGCTCGCGCGATGTTGAAGGAAAGCGGCGGACTGGGCGCGATCTGCTCCGCGGCCAAGAACCAGCGAACGGCCTCGACGTAAAGGTGGGCGCGGTACGCCTCGACCCCCTGCTCGAACTTCGACTTTGCGAGATTGCGCCGCTCCTCGACCAGCGCTTCGCTGCTGGTCGCCTGCGCGAGAGCGCGAGCGGGTGGCAGCAGCCCGAACATCCCAATGGCCAGGCTGACCACTGCTCGTGGAACGGAGGAACTGAGGGCCATCACGACTCAGTAGGGATCCATCAGATCAAGCGCCGGGTCGCGCAAGGGCAAGGCTCGCGGCAAGGCTCCCGGATTGGGTGTCGGCTTCCGACGACTGATGGGCAGGCTAGTGAGGGCCGGCACCGACAGGGGGAGCGAGGCTGGTGTCACGACGGGAACGTTCGACAGCGGCTGAGCCGTAGCGACAGGCTCGGGCGCAACGGGTTCCACGGCAACCGGCGAGGCCATGGCGCTGGCTGGAGCGGCGAGCAGCGGGAGCGCGACGAAGCCCGTCCTCTGGAAAGCCAGGCTGCCCAGCGTCACCAACGCACCTGCTGCCAAGCCGAGCAACAACCCGGTGTGCCGCCGCCATCCCGCGTAGCGAATGACCGGCACCGAGTCACGGGGGCCGGATGATTGTACCGACGAGGTCAAGGTGACGTGTTCATTCGCA
>JANNWK010000522.1:0-1539 GCA_031408355.1 Myxococcales bacterium | reverse complement strand
GCTCTTGACCCACTCGTAGCGGTGCGTGCCCACGCCGAGCACGATGGGCGCCTGGGCCTGCGCCCCGCGTTGCCCCGGCGCGAAGGTGAGGGCCAGCGCCGCGCCCGCACTCAGGCTGCCTGCCAGAAAACGTCGGCGATTGGGCGGCGGAGAACTGAGGATAGTTTTCAAAACGCACTCCTATCTGTCACGTCGCCCCAGAAGGCGAAGCTGCGATCCGGCTTGATTGCGCCGGCGCTGCGGAATCCCAGCGCTAGGCTGCTCGCCTGAAGTCCAGCCGGCAGCGGTTCGCCGAAACGCGGCGGCGTGCCCCAACACACGACGACGTCGTCGAGGCCAATCGCGCAGGCGTGGCTTCGGCCCGCGGCGATGGCCTTGGCCTTGAGCCCCGCCGGCACGCTCTGCACGCTGCCGGGGTCGTCACCCCAGCAGCTGACTTCGCCAGTCAGCGACACCGCGCAGCCAAAGCGCGGGCCCATCGCTGCATCCGTCAGTTGGCTGCTCACGGCGAGCTTCTGAGCTCGCAGCGCCGCCGGCGGCATAGCTGGCCTCGCGCCCCAGCAACTCACGGCGTCGTCGCTGCCAATCGCGCAGGTCATCGCGCCTGAAGCCGCCAGTGACTTCGCGACGAGCCCGCCCGGCGCAGCGTGCGCCGGATCCCCCCAGCAGCTCACCGCACCGACCGAGCTCCGCGAGCAGACGTGGCTATCGCCCGCCACGATTTCGACGGCGTCGGCCAGGACCGGCGCCTGAATCGCGGCGCCTTCACCCCAACAGGTGACGAGCGAGCTCGCCTGCGGCTCGAGCAAAACCGCGCACGCGAAGCTGCGACCCACCGCCACCGCAGTGCCCTTGAGGCCGTCGGGCGCCTTGTCGCGCGAGCCGCCGTTGCCGCTCGCGCCGCAGCGCCCTAAACAGCGAACCTGTTGCTGCGCGTCGACCACGCACGTCGAGAACGGGCCCACCGCTAGCGCCAAGACCGAAAGCGCGCCAGCGCCACCCGCTGACCCGCCGGCGCCGCCCAGGTTCGCCTGGCCGCCGCCAGCACCACCGCTAGCGTTCGCGCCCGCGGCGCCTGAGCCACCGGCGCTCCGGCCACCGCTGGCAGCCGGACCAGGGCTTGCGCTCCCGTCACCGCTTTGGCAGCCCCAAGTGAAGGAAGCGAAGATTGCGCAGCTGACAACAATGCGGCTGGATTTCGACACGTAGTTCTCCATACACAATCAAGCGATGAGCGCGTCGATGACCTTCGACACGCGAGTCAGGGGCGTGAGTCGCTGCGCGACGCCTTGATGCTGGAACCCCAGCTGCATGTGATCGATGCCGAACAGGGCTTGAATGGTGGCGTGCAGGTCTGAGACGTCGACGGGATTCTCGATGGGGGACCAGCCAATTTCGTCGGTTTGCCCGTAGGTAAGGCCGCCCTTAACGCCGCCCCCAACCATGAACACGCTGAAGGCGTCCGGGTGATGGTCGCGCCCGGTCACTGTTGCAAATCCGGGACGATTCTCGCCCAGCGGCGTGCGACCGAACTCGCTG
>JANNWK010000521.1:0-3086 GCA_031408355.1 Myxococcales bacterium | reverse complement strand
GCGTGCGTGCCGGGGCCGTTTTGGAGAGGAAGGAGCACAAGACTGAGCCTGACAGGCAAAGCCCCTAGGCTTACGGGTCCGAGAGCTCGCCCTGGCGCCGGATCCCTGTCGTCCGCGAGGTGCCCCTGCTCCTGCTACCAGCCACCGAGGCCGACGCTGACTTAGCAACTAAGGGACACGCCCTAGCCCTGGTCGAGCCAGCCGAGCGCGGAGCGGTACAGCTCCGTCTTCTTTTCGAGCGGCACCTCATGACCCATGCCGTTGGGCGTGATGACGCGCGTCGGGACGCCGGCTTTCTTGAGCCATTGCTGGACCTGGTGGGTGCCTTCGATCACGCCGTCATGCTCACCGGTGATGAGAAATACGCGACGCACGCGCTCCCGGGCCGAACCCAAGGCTTCGAGCCCGGGGCCGCCCCAATATTTGGAGTTGGCTGCCAGAATGAGCCAGCGGTTGAAGGTTTTGGGCTCGCGCACCCCCACGTTCATCGCTGCGTAGGCGCCCTCCGAGAAGCCTATCAGCGTGTTGCCCCAGAGCTGCACGCGGCGCCCGTACTTTTCGCGCAGGGCGTTGATAGCGGCCATCGTGGCGTGATGCGCGCTTGGCCAGTTGTTGTCCCAGGCTCGCCCGTCACCATGAGGAACCGGACCGCTCGGGCACACGAGCCAGCCGTAACCGCGCGCCACGCTGGCCCAGCGCCGACAGTCGCTCTCCGGATGCCCACCGCGGCCATGCAGGTACACGAGCACGGGCTTGAGCCCCAGACGCCCCGGCCCCTGCGGCGCGAAATAGTAGGCGGGCGCCGCTCCCGGTAGATCAATTTGCCGGAGCCCGCCGCCCACCGAGCGGTCGTCAGGATCTTCGCGGTCCCGGGTCGGTTCAGTCTCGCGTTTGGCTTCGGCCTTCGCGGGGCCCGCGGCGCCGGCAGCCACCGCAGGCGTCTGCGTCTCCGCATCCTTGCCCGGAATCGCCAAGCGCTGCCCGGGCTTGATCCGGGTCCGGCGGGTGATGCCGTTGGCCTTGCACAAGGCTTCGATGCTCACGTCGTGGCGCTTGGCGATTTTTCCGAGCGTCTGCCCGTCAGCAACGACGTGGTCGGCCGCGGAAGCCGGCACGGTGCCGAGCAACACGCTCAGCCCGAGCGCGATTCGCCAGAAAAACCGCATCCCCTGGGGCGTAGCATGTCTCGGGTCGAAAGGAGAAATAGCCGGCTGACTCGGGTCAGCTGGGGCGCGCCGGCCCCTGAGCCTTACCGCCAGAGCTCGACGCCGCTGGCCACCAGCCGGATCTCGCGGGCGCTGCCGTCCGCCGCCTTGTCCGCAAAGCGGGCGCCTTCTTCTTCCAGGTGAGCGACCTGGCTGGCCTTGATGACCTTGCTTTGGATGGCCGCCTCGACGCGCGCTCGCGAGCCGGCCGCGTCCGTGGGGACGAAGAAGCCGTAGTCCTTGAACGTGACGCGACAGCCCGCGCCCGCGTCGTCGGCGGTTTCAGCCAGCTCCATCCAGCAGCCCTTGCGGCTGCAGGCTTTGCGGACGTGCCCGTCGACGAGCACGGTTTGGTCAGCGAATTTTTCCGGATCCCGCAGCACTTCGGAGAGCGCGGTGGCGGGGCTCTTGCCAAGAGGCGCGCCGAACGATTTGCGCGCTTCGCTGGCGGATGCGGAGGGCGCGGCTTTCGGCAACGCGGCACCGCCCGCCTGTGACGCTCCAGGCTCCTTGGACGAACGGCAGCCGACCAGTAGCGAGAGCAGCGCCAAGCCGAACGTGAAACGAGCAACCATGGGGAGGGGCGTTAGCATAGCTCGGCGCCGAGAAAGCGCCGTGCTGTTCGCGTGCGGGGTTTGGCTATTCGGTGCTGGCTTCGGTGCTAAGCGCCGCGGGCGCCCCGCCGCCGTCGCCAGCCTTGCCGGGCACGTGGAAGCGGAAGGCGATGTGCCCCGCCAAGTAACGATCGACCGCGCCACCGGCCACGTTCGAGGGATCGTTGTTGAGCGCCTTGCCGGGCTCAGGATTGAAGGCTAACCCGTATTGCAACCAGTCGAAGCCGGCGACGAGATCCAGCATGCTGGCCAGTCGGTAACCGAGTGTGAAGCCTCCTTCAATCGCTTTGGCGGAGGTCTTGGGAAACCAGGTCTTCTCGAGCGGCCCGGTGCCAAGGACGACACGCGTGCCGACCCGAGCCCCGGCCAGGAAATCCCCGAAGCGGAACAGTCCGTCCACGCCCACGCGCACGAACGTGTAGTCGACGTCCGGTAGGAGCGGGAACGCGTCGTCACCCGTCAGCAGAAACTGCTGCTTGCCATAGGCAGCGGCGATGCTGAGCTGATGCTCCGACAGCATGTGGCGGAAGCGCGCGCCGACGTACCAGGCTTGAAAATCCGTCTTCAGGGTGATCGGCATCGGGCCTGTTTCGTCGTAGACCGATTGCGTGGCGAAGCCCTTCTCGAAGCCGCCGGTGATGCCCAGCCCATCCAGCGTGCCGGGCGCGAGCAGCGCGAGCGGGTAGAGATTGAGGTCGATGAAGAGCGCTGGCCCGAGCGGAAGCTCGTACTTCAGCAGTGAGTGGAAACCCTCGCCCGGCCGCACGTCAGCCAACGTTTGGTTGAACGTGAAGCTGCGGTTGTACGGGCGGAGCCCTGCCGTGATGTCGAGCGGCGACGCGCCGCCGCCGGAGCCGTCCCCAGCATCCTCCGCTGGAGCCTCCTCTTCCTTCGCTTCTTCCTCTTCCTTCGGCTCTTCCTTGGGGGGCTCGGGGATCTTGGCTTGGCCGATGGGACCTGCGACCGTATCCACGCCGGACTTCTCGATGTTCTTCTTCAACTTGCCGAGCGCGCCGCCCTTAAGCTCCACTTCTTCGATGACCGAACCATCGCTGCCGTTGCGGACCTGGAGCGCGAGCGTGAAGCCCTTCTTCACCTTGCCCGTGATGACCACGCTGACGCCGAGGCCCTTGGCGGACTCGGCGATGGCAGCGTCCTTCGCGCCGGGCTTCACGTCCTCGGCGTCCGTGACTTCGTAGTCCCCGGCTTTCTTCAGGGCGGCGATGAAGGCGCTGCGAACGTCGTCGCTTTTGGCGCCTTCGAAGCC
>JANNWK010000520.1:0-2017 GCA_031408355.1 Myxococcales bacterium | reverse complement strand
TCCGCCCGCGCCCCCCGCCCGCGCTCCTGTGGTGCGTCGCGCCGCGCCAGCGGAGCCTCCGCGCAAGACCAGCACCCCCAACCCCCCACGCGAAACCATTTTCTGAGCGTCATGTCCTTCCTCCGTCCCCCTCTGCTTGGTCTGGCTGCCGCGCTCGCGTTCGGTCTGAGCCAGGTCGCCCTTCCCGCTGTTGCTCGCGCCCAAACAGCAGCAGCCGACAACGCGCGAGTGTCCGAACTGTTCAAGACCGGCAAGCAGGCGTTCGGGCACGGCGACATGGCCGAGGCCGAGCGTCTGTTTGGCGAGGCCTGGTCGCTCCGCCGAAGCTCGGACATCGCGGCCAACCTGGGACAAGCCGAGCTGGAGCAGAAGAAGTTCCGCGCCGCCGCGGAGCATTTCCTGTGGGCGCTCTCCAACCTCTTGCCCAGTGCCTCCGACGCCCAGCGCAAGGCCGTGGAGATGGGCTTGTCTCGCGCCCGCGCCGAGGTGGGGATGCTCCGCCTGAGCGTGCGACCCGAGGGCGCCTCGGTGTTGGTCGCCGAGCAAGATCTGGGCACGGCCCCGGTAGCGCAGAGCGTGTTTGTCGACCCGGGTGAGGTCATCGTGTCGGTCAAGCGCGCGGGCTACATCAGCCTCGAGCAGCGCGTGATGGTCGGCAAGGGCACGGAGCAGGCCGTGGAGCTTGCGCTTGCGCCTGCGCCTGACCGTTCGCCGCCCGCCGCGGCGCCCGCCGTGGCTTCGGGGCTGGACGAGACATCGGGCCCTCCTGCGGTCCAGCAGAAGAAGAGCCTGGTGCCGGCCTACGTGGCCAGCGGCGTGGCGCTCGCGGGGGGCGCCGTCGGCCTAGCGTTCACGCTCGTGGCCGGCTCCCAAGAAGACGACGCCGACGCGTTGCGAGATTCGCTGGCGCCGGGCGTCTGCAGTGCCGCCGCCGTCCCCAGCGCGTGCACCGAACTCAAGAGCCAACGCGAAAGCGTGGATTCGTCCCGCAACTTGGCGCTCGGCGCGTTCATCGTGGGGGGCGTAGCGGCGCTCACGGCGGGCTACTTCTATTGGGATGCGCTGTCGGCGAAGGGCTCAAGCGCGCGACAGCCAGCACCCAGGTTCGCCCTGCTACCGCGCCTCGAGCTAGCGCGGCCGAGCCCCGGTCGCGCGTGGGCAGCCTTCAATTCAGCAGAACTCAGTCTTTCGGGGAATTTCTAGAAATCTAGGAGCGTGTCATGCGTGCTTTCGCTTTTACGACCCTCGCGTTCGGCTTTGGCCTCAGCGCTCTTCTGCTCGCCGCCTGCAGCAACTCCGCTGAAGACTGCGCCGCCACGGCTTCCTGCGCCGGCAGCGCAGCGGGTAGCACAGCCGGCACCGGCGCCGGCGCCGGCAACGCCGCGGGCGGCTCGGAGAACACGGGCGGGAGCCAGAATCCCGGGGGCGGGTTGAGCGGCACGGCGGGGGCATTGGGCACGGGCGGTGCGGGTGGCGAGGGCGGCGGCCTGGGCAGCGAGTGCACGGGCGATGTCGCCGACGACCCGACGTGCTGGGCGACCGACGAGCGCGGGGTGTTCGTGTCGAGCGACACGGGCGCGGACGCGACCGGCGACGGGACGCGCGCGAACCCGTACGCCAGCATCGGCAAGGGCCTGCAGGCTCGCGGCGGCAAGAACGTCTACGTGTGCCTCGGCAGCGCAGACTTCTACGACGAAGCGCTCAGCCTGGGCCTCGCCGACGACGGCGCGCGCATCTACGGCGGCTTCGAATGCAGCAACTGGACGCACAGCACCACGCGCTATGTCGGCGTAAAACCGTCGGACTCAAACATTGCGCTACGCATCGACGGGCTCACGCAGGGCGCCCTCATCGAGAACATTCGCTTCGAATCAGCCAACGCCGCCAACGCGGGCGAGAGCAGCTACGGTGCCTTCATCGTGAACAGCAAGAACGTGACGCTCCGGCGCGTGAAGCTCACGGCAGGCGACGGCGCGGCGGGGGTGGTGGGCGCGAATGGGCTGGCGGGTGAGCCGGG
>JANNWK010000519.1:0-8982 GCA_031408355.1 Myxococcales bacterium | reverse complement strand
AGCTGATGACCCTGCACAGCGCCAAGGGTCTTGAGTTTCCTCACGTGTATTTGGTCGGCATGGAAGAGGGGCTCCTGCCCCACCAGCGCTCCATCTTGGATGGCCGCGGCGTGGAAGAGGAACGCCGGCTCGCCTACGTGGGCGTGACCCGTGCCCAAGACACGCTCACGCTGTCTTTCTGCCGCGAGCGCATGAAATGGGGCAAGGCCCGACCCTCCATTCCCAGCCGTTTCCTGATGGAGATGCGCGGCGAGACGGAGCGGGCACAACGCGCCGCCGAGGCCTCTGCCGCCATGTTCGCCGAGGTGCAGAAGCTGGCCCAAAAGGCCGAGGCAGCCAGCAAGAAGCCCAAGAAGCCGGCGAAGCGGCTGGCGCGCTAGCCCGAGCTAGGCTCCGCTAGGCCTTGAACTCAAGCCGCACCCACTCACCGCGATCCGCCGGGCCACGACAGGCCCACAGCTCGCGGCGCGCCGGGACAGCGATGAGGCAGGCGTTCGTCGTCGTGCCTTGCTCGTCTTCGGTGTAACGGTTGATGCTGTCGACGCCGTCACTGCGATCTTGCATCAACTGGCGCAGGCTGGCCACGTCATGCGGTCCGGCGTCGAGCCCGCGCTGGGCCTGCGCCAGGCGCTTCTGGCTAGAAAGACTGGGCTGTTCGCCTTCAAGCTCACGCATGCTGTCGGCCAGACAATGATTGGTGCGACAAAGCGGTTGCTGCTCGAGCCGGCGCTCGATCACCTGCTCGGGATCGCACTCTAGCTCGGTGGCCAAGTCCGGATCGGCGAGCCAATAGGTATGCGCAGCCGCGCGGGGTGCGGTGCGGATGAGCGCGGCCGCCTCGGCGCTCGTGCGCGCGCGGATGGCCCGATGCAGCAGGCCGAGGTAGCCCACTCCAACGCGTGAGCGACGGGTCTTGATGTTGGTCGTTCCCACGGCAACGCCGTGCGCGTTCATCCCGACCAGTGAAAGGGCCCCCGCACAGGTCACCGCCCACGTTTCAGGCCCCAGGCTCGGCCGCCGATGCACCGCCACCACGAACTCCAGATCGGCCGGATTAAGGTCCCAGGTTTGACCGACGAGCAGGCACCCTTCCCGAGCGAGCGAGGCCGGCACCAAAAGCGAGGTGCAACCCTCGTCGTTCGGGCTACCGGGTAGCAGCAGCACGTCGCGCACGTCGGTCATGTTGGTGGTGCTGTACAGGGCTTGGGCGCTCACGCCGGCGGCCTCGGCGATGGCGGCCTGCTCTAGGGCGCCTTCCGGATCCCAGGCGTGAAACAGGCTAAAGCAACGTGCTCCGGTCTCCAGGAAGCGCGCGACGCTGGGCCCCCCGCGCTCGCTCGAATACGCTGAGAACGCCGCCAAACGCTGCTCGATGAAGCCGCGGATGAGCTCGCGCAGCGTCTCACCCTGCGCGTGGCCGAGCGAGCGAGCATCACCCGAGCACTCCACGAGCGAAAGCTTCAAGAGCGACCTGGTCGTTTCCACGCCCGCCGCGCCTACTCGCCGATCTCGGCGAGCTCCCGATCCAAACGTTCGTCGAGCGCGTCGCGTTGGGCGAGCCCGCGCCCTTTGGCGGCGAGCTTGCTGGCTTCAGCCGCCCGACTCCAGCGCCGCAGCATGAAGTAGCCAGCGACCCCCATGCCGCCGAACGCCAAGGCCAGCAGCGTCGCGACGCCGCCCAGTGGGCTCGCCGTCGGCACCGCCAAGATCTTCTCGCCAAAGCGCTGCACGAACGAAGCCTCGATGGCTTCCGCCGACTCCCCCGCCTTCAGCCGACGTCGTATCTCGCGCCTGAGCTGATAGGAGGGCTCGGAGCCGTGGATGTCGATCGTCTGGTTCCAGCAACACGGCGCGAGGATGCGACCCTCCAGGCGAGAGGCTCCCTCCACGTAGGACTGCAGATCTTCGCCGGCTTCGGTCGCCGGGACATGCACCTCGGCATCCGCGAACGCCACGGCGGGCAGCGCCAAGAGCGCCCCAGCGAGCACTAATGATAGGCAGCGGGAGCGCATGCCGGGAAGCCTACGCCTTCGGGAAGGCTGCCGCCAGCATGTCGGAAACCCGCTCGAGCTTGTCGCGCACCTTGCCGCGCTCCGCACCGCGCGCCTTCTCGAGCGCGTCGATCTTGAGATAGTCGGAAAACCCGAGCGCACGCACGCCCCGGCTCTGCAGCAGAGCCGGCACGTCGAGCTCGAGCGGACGCGCCCGCAGCCGCTCCGCGTCGCTCAGCAGAAGTTCCACGGTCTGCTTGGCGCACGCCTTGTTCGTGCCCACGAGGCCGGAGGGCCCTCGCTTGATCCAACCCGTCACGTAACAGCCAAATAGCGGCTCCCCCGTGGCGTCCAGGATCCGACCGTCCGAATTCGGAATGACCCCGCGCTTGGCGTCAAAGGGCAGCCCCGGGATAGCGTGGCCGCGATACCCGACCGAGCGAAGCACAACGCCGGCCGCAAGCTCCGAGAAGACACCCGTCGGCTCCGCTCGCGCCGCCGCGCCCGTGCCTACTAAACGATTGTCTTCGATGCGCAGCCCACTCACGCGCCCGTCCCGGCCCAGCACCTCGACCGGTGAAGCCAGGAAACGCAGCCGCAGCTGGCGCGGCTCGCGCGATGGCCCGGCCTGTCGCAGACCCGCCATGTAGGCAAGGTTCTTGCGCGCCGCGGCCGAAAGCTCCGCCTCGTCCTCGGTCGGCAGCTCGCCGTCGATGCTAACGCCCACGCCATCGAGATCGGCAATGCCCTCGAGCTCGCCCTGATCGAACGCTGCCTGCGCGGCGCCGCGGCGCCCCAAGAGCACCACTTCCTTGATCGGACTTTGCTGGAGCGCCGAAAGCGCGGTCGAAGAAATGTCCGACTTTCCTAGCTCAACGCGGTCAATCAGCAGGATCCGCGCGACATCGAGGGCGACGTTGCCCATGCCCACGACGATCGCGCGCTCGTGGTCGAGCGCGAAGCTGAGGTCAACAAAATCAGGATGCGCGTTGTACCAGCCAACGAACGACGTCGCGGCGTAGCTCCCTTCCAGGTCTTCGCCGGGGATCTCGAGCCGCCGATCGAGCGCGCTGCCCGTGGCCAGCACGATAGCGTGATAGCCCGCGAGTAGCTCCGCCACGGCGAGGTCGCGCCCTAACTCCACGTTGCCGAAGAAACGGAAGCCTGGCTGGGCCGCTGTGCGCTCGAAGGCGACCTGCACGCGTTTGATGGACTGATGGTCCGGCGCGACGCCATAACGCACGAGTCCGAACGGGACCGGCAGGCGCTCGAAAAGATCGACCGACTCCGTCAGACCGCCCCGCAGCAGCGCGTCCGCCGCGTAAAATCCGGCCGGGCCGGACCCAACTACCGCAACTCTCAGCCGATTTGCCTCGGTCATTGTCCCTGGACGCCACAGATTAGCGGCGTGAGCGCACGTTACACCCCCAGCGGAGCCCTGCGGAAGCGGGCTTGACCTCTTCGGACCCCGAGCCTAAAGTTTCACGAGTTTTTGAAAACTCAAACACCACGAGAGCCCATTCCGGACCAGTCCATGCCCGACACAGCAGAAGATGGCGTTTTGCAGGCCGAGCTGGAGGTCGCCGACACGGTTGGGCGGCTGATGGAGTTTTGGGGCTTCAAGCGGCCCATGGGGCGCATGTGGACGCTGCTCTACCTATCGCGGGAACCGCTCGGCGCGGCCGAGATTGGCGGCGAGCTGAAGATGAGCGCGGGCGCCGTCAGCATGGCGCTGGGTGAGCTCCTCAAGTGGGGCGCTATCAAGAAGAGCTGGCGACCCGGCGAGCGACGCGACTTCTACGAGGCCGAGGCGAGCATCGGCAAGCTGGTGCAGCGCGTGCTCCGCGAGCGTGAGTTGACGTTGGTGCGCGAGTTTGCCGAGGCCATCGGGCGCGCCGAAGCCGAGCTGCCGGCGGGTGGAGCGAGCGAGCCGCTGGATCTCGCGTTCAAGCGCGAGCGTCTGCAGCAGCTCCGCGAACTCTCGCAGCTCGGCGAGAGCCTGCTCGGCGCGCTGGTCTCCGGCAAGAGCATTGATCCTACTCCCTTTCTCCGGACCCGTGAGAAGGCCTCCTGAGGCCGAAAGAACTTAGCCTCAAACTATGACCGACTCTGCCACCACTCGAGACGGCTCCGGCGCGATGTTCGATGGCATCGCGCATCGCTACGATCTCGTCAACCGGGTCATCTCGCTCGGGATCGACCAAAGCTGGCGCCGGAAGACCGTGCGCTCGCTTCAACTACCAGCCCAAGCCCGCGTGCTCGATCTCGCGACGGGCACGGCCGATCTCGCGATGCTCGTCGCGCGAACGCACCTCGATGCGGAGCTTACCGGGGTCGACCCGTCAGCCAAGATGCTCGCGGTGGGGCAGCGAAAACTCGACCTGACCGGGCTGGCTTCGCGGGTAGAGCTGCTGGTCGGGGACGCCCAAGCCCTGCCCTTCCCAGACGCCCATTTCGATGGGGTTTGTATCGCTTTCGGCATCCGCAACGTGCCCGATCGCCTGCTCGGTTTGCGCGAAATGGCCCGCGTCACGCGGCCCGGCGGACGCGTCGCCATCCTGGAGCTCTCCGAGCCGCGGGGTGGCATCCTCGGACCGCTAGCGCGCTTTCACGTGCACAGCATCGTACCCACCGTGGGAGCACTGCTGTCGGGCGCGCACGAGTACCGCTACCTTCAGAAGTCGATAGCCGCCTTCCCCGCGCCGGAGCAGTTTGCGGCGCTGATGGCGGAAGCCGGGCTGCGCGTGCTCGCGGCGACGCCGCTCACGTTCGGGGTCTGCCACCTCTATGTCGGCGAACCAGCGACCTGACCTGAACGTGCCGCGGAGCGGCCCGGGGGAGGCGCAACTCGTCGGAGAGTGGGCACGCCTGCTCTTGGCCAGCCTGCGCGACGCGGGGGTTCGAGACGTGTGGGTCAGCCCAGGCTCACGCTCCACGCCGTTTACCTGGGCCGCGCTCCAGACCAAGGGCCTCGTCGTTCGACCCGTGCTCGACGAACGCGCTGCCGCCTTCCTCGCCCTCGGCGAGGCGCGGGTTTCAGGCAGACCCAACGCCCTCATCTGCACCTCGGGTTCCGCCGCCGCCAGCTATTTCCCGGCCATTATCGAGGCTTCGTTGGCCTTTTTGCCGCTCGTCGTCCTGACCTGCGACCGCCCCTTCGAGGTCCAGCAAGCAGGCGCCGCTCAAACCATTGACCAGCTCAAGTTGTTCGGCGACCACGTGCGCGGCTTCGTCGAGCTGGGCCTGCCGGAGCCTGCCCCGGAGGCCTTGCGAGGCCTTCGTCGCTCCGTCGCCCAAGCCGTACGGCTCGCCACAGCACCGAGCCCTGGTCCCGTGCATCTGAACCTGCGGGCGCGTAAGCCCCTGGAGCCCGAGCCAGCCAGCAGCGAGGCCGATCACGCGCTCACGGCGGAGGTCACGGCGCTGCTCGCGCGGCCCGTGGCGCGACGGCTCGAGCGCGCCTCGGACTTCGCTCCCGAAGCCATCGAACAGCTCGCCCAGGCCCTGCTCGGCGCACGCTCTGGAGTCATCGTGGCAGGTCCCCTGCCCGCTACCCGCCAGGATCTTGCCGAACCCGTCGCGGAACTTGCGCGACTCACCGGCTTTCCGATCCTGGCCGAGGCCACCAGTCAGCTCAGGTTCGCGCTCGCCGAACACGAGCTCAGCTGCCCGCGCTTCGACTGGGTATTTAGCGACGCTGCCCTGCGAAAACGTCTCTCGCCCGAGCTACTGGTGTGCCTGGGCCAGACGCCCACGTCGTCTGCCTTCGAGCGCTGGGCGGACGAGCAAAAGACGCGTCGCCTCGTGCTGTGTGAGCACGGCGCGCCTGACGCTCTGGGCACGGCGGAGTTCATCGTTCACGGCGACCCGGGGCTCGGTCTGCGCGCGCTGGTGCAGCGGCTCCGCCAACTTGATCTGCCCGGGCGGCCTTCGAGTTTGACCCGAGAACTGCTGGAGGCGGATCGACTGTGCGAGCAGCTCATCGGCTCCGCGCTGCAGGAAGAACTGGGCCTCAGCGAAGGCGGCGCCGTTCGCGCGGTCGTCGAGAACATGCCAGCGGGCTCGCTGCTGATGCTCGGCAACAGCCTGCCGATCCGCGACGTGGATCAATACGTCACGCGCAGTCAGGTGGGCCAGGTCACGTGTCAGCGTGGCGCCAACGGCATCGACGGGCTGGTTTCGGGCGCTATCGGCAGCGCTATCGGCAGCGGCGTACCTAGCCTGCTGCTGCTCGGCGACGTCAGCCTGAGCCACGACCTCGGCGGGATTTCAGCCCTAGCGCTCGTGCAGACACCGCTGGTCATCGCGGTGATCGACAACGACGGAGGCAGGATCTTCGATCAGTTGCCGGTCCGGCGACTCTACGACGCCGAACCCGGACTGGCAGAGTTCTGGCGAACCCCACAGCGGCGCGACTTTTCGAAACTCGCCGCCCTATTCGACCTGCGTTACCTGGCGCCGACCACCAGCCTAGAGATCCAGGCGGCTACCACGGCGGCCCTTGCCGGGCCGGGCGCGACGCTGCTTCACCTGCGAGTGGGGCCGGAAAGCGCGCTCCGGGTTCGGCAGCGGGCGCTGCTGGCGCTGGCGAGCCGAACAGCTGGAAGCCAAGGCTGACGGGTGAGCTACCTGCTGCTCCACGGCTTCACCGGCTCCCCTTCGAGCTTCTCGCACCTCCACGTGCCAGAAGGCAGCCTAGTGCCGGCGCTAGCGGGCCACCTCGGCGCGCCCGGCAGCCCGGGGTTTTGGGAGGAGGTCGAACGCCTCGCCGCGCTGGGACAAGGTTGCCGTGGGCTGTTCGGCTACTCGCTGGGAGGCCGACTGGCTCTCGGGCTCTTGGCGAGGTACCCGGAGCGCTTCGAGCACGCCATCGTCGTGTCGGCGCACCCCGGACTTGCCAGCGAGGCTGAACGAACGGCTCGCCGGGAAAGCGACCTAGGCTTCGTGCGCCTGCTCCGTGAGCAGGGGCTCGCCGCCTTCGTGCGCGCCTGGGAAGCGCTGCCACTGTGGGCGAGCCAAGACTCGCTACCCGAGGCCGTGCGGAGCGCCCAAAGAAAAGCGCGCCTTGCCCACGATCCGCTCGGCCTCGCGGACAGTTTGGTCCAGCAAGGGCTCGCGGAAATGCCCGATCTGCGACCGCTATTGGCCAGGGTTCGCTGCCTGGTGAGCCTGCTGGTCGGCGAGCGCGACCCAAAGTTCACGGCGCTCGGTCGCGAGCTTTGCGGCATCATTCCGCGGGCGCGTCTGACCGTCGCGACCGGCGCTGGCCACAACCTGTTACTCGAACGCGCGGACCTGTGCTCCGCAGGCTTCCTGGAAGGAAATGCAACATGACCGTCGATTGGGAAAAGCTCGCTGGGTACGAAGATATCATCTACGAGAAGTCCGAAGAGGGCATCGCCAAGCTCACCATCAACCGCCCCGAGGTGCGCAACGCCTTCCGCCCGCAAACGATCGTGGAACTCAGCCGCGCCTTCTCGGACGCTCGCGACGACGGCAATATCGGCGTCGTCATCCTGACCGGTGCTGGCAAGGAAGCGTTTTGCTCGGGCGGTGACCAGAAGGTGCGCGGCGACGGCGGCTACGTCGGAACCGACGGCGTGGCGCGGCTTAACGTGCTCGATCTGCAGCGGCAGATCCGCACCCTGCCCAAGCCCGTGATCGCGATGGTGGCCGGCTACGCCATCGGCGGTGGCCACATTCTGCACCTCATCTGCGATCTTACGATCGCGGCCGACAACGCCCGTTTCGGACAAACGGGGCCCAAAGTGGGCAGCTTCGACGGTGGCTACGGCTCAAGCTACCTGGCGCGGATCGTGGGTCAGAAGAAGGCCCGGGAGATCTGGTTCTTGTGCCGGCAATACGACGCCCAGCAAGCCCTCGAGATGGGTCTCGTCAACCTCGTGGTGCCCTACGAGAAGCTCGAGGAGGAGACCGTCGGCTGGTGCCGCGAGATCTTGCAGCACAGCCCGATGGCGCTGCGCTGCCTGAAGGCCGCGCTCAACGCCGACTGCGATGGCCAGGCGGGCCTGCAGGAGCTCGCCGGCAACGCCACCTTGCTCTACTACCTCAGTGAGGAAGGCAAGGAAGGCAAGAACGCATTTTTGGAGAAGCGCAAGCCGAACTTCAAACGCTTCAAGCGCTACCCGTGACGGGCTCCGCAGCGAGCGCGGCTCGGCCCGCATCGGCTGGGTCCGTGTGGCTACTGGCGGCCAGACCGAAGACCTTGAGCGCCGCGAGCGTGCCGGTGCTGGTCGGGACGGCGGCGGCCTACGCTTCAGGCGGCATCAGTTGGGGGCCCGCCATCGCCGCGCTGGCTGGCGCGTTGCTTCTGCAGATCGGCGCCAATTTCGCCAATGACGTTTACGATTTCGAAAAGGGCGCCGACACGGCCGAGCGCCTCGGGCCAACGCGGGCGGTGCAGGCCGGCCTGCTCAGTCCCGCGCAGATGCGGCGCGGCATGTACTTGGTGTTCGGACTCGCGCTGGGCGTCGGCGCCTACCTGACGGCCGTGGCAGGCCCGGTCGTCCTTGCCATCGGAGCGGCATCCATCCTCTCCGCCGTCGCCTACACTGGCGGGCCCTACCCGCTCGGCTACAACGGCCTGGGCGACGTCTTCGTGTTCGGCTTCTTCGGTCTGGTTGCCGTTTGCGGCACCGCCTACGTCCAGCTCGGCGCGGTCCCCGCGCTGGCCCTGTTCTGTTCGTTGCCCATCGGCGCTTTGGCGACCGCCATCCTGGTCGTCAACAACCTGCGCGATCACGCGACCGACGCGCGCGCTGGCAAGCGCACGCTGGCGGTGCGCTTCGGCCCGCGCGCCATGATCCTTGAGTACGCGCTCTTGCTCGCGCTTGCCTATGCCGTGCCGGTATTTCTAGCCACCCATGAGCAGCGAGGGCGCTTCGTGCTGCTGCCCCTCCTCACGTTGCCGATGGCTCGGCGGCTGCTGCGAGCCGTGGCCAGCGAGACCGGGCGGGCTTTGAACGCGCGG
>JANNWK010000518.1:0-4305 GCA_031408355.1 Myxococcales bacterium | reverse complement strand
CCTGCTCTGGAGCGAGCGCATTCTCACCGCCGAGTCGCTGTCCGCGCTGCTGCATCCTTGAGAGCACACCCGACCCGGGATGCCTCGTGGAGCGAACCGGGAGGGCTCAAGGTGCAGCGACTGGGGAGCAACTGGTGCACGAAATTTCCCTAGCTTGCGCTGGCCAACTCGGCGCACGCCTGGAGAATCAGCCGCGCTAGGCGAGCTGCCCACTGCGCCTGTCCAGCCGCTTCGGCGATCAGATCTTGGCGTACCTCCAGCTCGACGTAAGGCACGCCGCGGGCTTCAGCGTGCTCGATGATCGCGTAGTCGGTAGCGGCGCTGGCGGCGTACGGTTCGTTGTCTCCGACCACGAGACCAGGCTCCCGTCTCAGGAGTTCCAGCAACGGCTGCGCGAGCCGTGCGTCGCGGTGGTAGAGCACACCGGCGTGGAAGGGTCGCCTTACACCCAGCAGTTCCGGGGTGAAGCTATGCATGGAGACGAGCACGAAGGGGCGGGTGCGGTCGTCCAGTGCTCGCCGAATGCGCTCGTGATAGGGG
Source organism: Myxococcales bacterium (assembly GCA_031408355.1). Taxonomy (GTDB): domain Bacteria; phylum Myxococcota_A; class Polyangia; order Polyangiales; family Polyangiaceae; genus PMG-095. Next base: position 3,765 of record JANNWK010000518.1, on the reverse strand, counting down.
AGGAAGATTTCGGCAGCACGCTGCTCGGTCTGCCAGGGTCTTAGCTCCGCGTTGCCCACGATCGTTACGCCTCCGCTGCGTACAGGAATCGAGTCGGGCGCCGACAGGGGCCGATTGCAGTCAATGGCGAGCCGCGAGTAGCGCTGGGAAAAGAGCGGCGCTTCGAGAGAGAGAGCCAGCCTCTGCGCTACACCCAGCGCCCCGATGTCCCAGGCGATATGGCTGCTTAGGTCCGTGGGGGAAAGCCCGAGTGTCCCCAAGTTGCTCGGCAGCTCCCGGCCCGCGTGGTCGCACAGCACCACGAACGGCGCCTGCGCCTGCTCCTGGAAGACCTCGACGGGCGAAGGCTCGCCAGGCAGAAGGAGCGGCGGGGGGCTGGGTCGGGACATGGGGCGGTCGGCGCGGCGCAGCATAGCCAAGCCGAGCAGGGCGCGCCGGGAGGCCTCGCCACCGGGTGCGCTCACGCAAGCGAATTGCAGCGGGAGGCTGTTTTCTGGGGCTTTTTGAGGACCGCTCGGAGAAGGGCTGGCTGCGCGCGTGAAATTGGGCAAGCTACAAGCTCCCCAATGCGTGAGCTGCGCTGCGCCACCCTGCTGTTTGCTGGGTTGCTGTCCCTCGGTTGCGGCAGCGAGACCCCTGCGGGCGAGGCGAATGGGGCCGGCGGCGGTTCAGCGACGGGCGGAGCCGCCGGCAGCGTCGCGTCAGGTGGTGTGGGCGCGGGCGGAGCGGGCGGCGTTGGGGGTGCCCCGGCGATGGCGGGAGCGGCGCCGTTCGGCACGGACCTCGGCACGCTCTCCGTCGAGGGGGTGGCGACCTGGCGAGGTGCCACCCAAGGCGCGTACACCATCATTCACGACGACCTGTGCGACTTCTCTATCGACAGTTTGTTCGACGTGGCCGAACCCGAACTCACGGCGCGCAAGTTGCCCGCGGCTTTCGGGGCTATCGTGTCGCGCTGCGAAGAACGCGAGCTTTGGTCGAAGCTCACCAGCATGATCGACAGCGGCCACGAGATCATCAATCATTCCTGGGATCACCAGGACATCGGCTTGGGCGCGTCGCTGGAGACGCAGCTCAACCAGGCGACGACGACGCTGGACGCCAACCTGGTTGGGCAGAAGACCGGTTTCTTCATCTTTCCCTACGACTCCTTCAGCGACGCCGCGGTGACGCGACTCGGCGAGCTTGGCTACTTGGGCGCGCGCGCAGGCACCAAGGGCGTGAACGTGGCCGACTTTCCAGATGGCTTGCGCGTCAAATTCGACGTTTATGGCGGGGAAAATTCGATTTACGACGGCCAGGGCGACATCCTGAAGATCTACGTCGACCTGGCGATAGCCGAAGGTGGCTGGTCGGTGCGCGAGTTTCACGGTATTGCCGACACGAGCTTCTGGGCGATCGAGGTCGAGGCTTACCGGGCTCACCTCGACTACGTGCGGCTGAAGGTGGACGCGGGTGAGCTCTGGGTCGACACGCCCAGCACCGTGGTGCGCTACCGATTTGCACGCCAGCACTGCGGCCTACCGACGGTGTCCGGGGCTACGCTCATGTTCGGGGCTGCCGGTGCCAAGTGCATCGCGTATGCGACGCCCCTCTCGGTCCTGGTGACGACAGAGCGCGACGCGCCTTCTCTGATTGCGGTGCAGGACGGTGGAATGGTCAAGACTAGGCGGCTCGCTGTTGGCCGCTACGTCGTGGACATCAACCCCCTTGGCGGAGCGGTGACGACGGGCGGTGGCGACTAGCCAGCCACGTGCACGACCAGGCGCCGCACGTGCGGCCTTGAGCGGTGTTCCCAGAGGTAAAGGCCCTGCCAAGTGCCTAGCAAGAGCTGGCCGGCGCTGACCGGGATGGCCTCCGAGGTTCGGGTGATGGCCGAGCGGGCGTGGGCGGGCATGTCGTCGGGGCCTTCGTCGTCGTGGACCCAGCGTCGGGACTCCGGTGCGAGATCGGTCATCCAACTGGCAAGGTCCGTGAGCACGTTGGGATCGGCGTTCTCTTGAATGACGAGGCTGGCCGAGGTGTGCTGCACAAACACCGTGCAAAGGGCCGTCTGAAGGCCGCTGCGAGCGACGACCTCGGCCACTTCTCGGGTGACGTCGCTGAGACCGCGGCCCGGCGTGCGAATTTCCAGGACTTCCTGATAGGCGCTCAACTTGCGCCCGACTATGCGATCATCCTCGCGCTCGTGCCAGCGCCTGCTCACCCCTCCCGTGCCAGCCTCGTCCCCAGACGGCCTTCTCTGCGCGGGCTTGAGCTCACCGGGCTCGAGCGCAAGCTCGACGAGCTGACTCGCCGAAATCGACTGGCCCACGGCGCCTTCGCGCTTTGCCAGCTGCTGGTCCGGCGCGACATCGCTGCGGCGACCAGTGCGATGGCGTTCGAGCTGTTTCTAGCGTCGATCCCGCTGCTGGCGCTGTCCGGTTGGCTCTTCGGTCGGCTGCTGGCCGATCACGAGGCCGTGCTGCAGGCGATAGCCCTGCTTGTGAACCTCACGCCCAACGAGGTTCAGGGCTTGGTTTGGCAGCATCTCGACGGTTTCGCGCTCGGCACGGCAGCCCCCTTCGCTCTGCTGGGTGCGCTGTGGATCGCCTCGGGTGCGTTCCATACCTCGATGGCGCTGCTCGAAGCTTCTTCCGGAACCGCGCGTCGGTCCTGGTGGAGGCGGCGCGTCATCGCGTTGCTGAGCGTGATCGTGAGCATTGCGCTGTTCACACTCGCGACTGGGCTCGCTGTCTGGGCGTCGGGGGGGCCAGCTCGACTGCTCGCGGGGTTGTCAGGAGGCGACACCGTCTTGGACGCGAGCGTTGCCCATTGGCTCTTGCTCGCGCTCCTGGCCATGCTGGGCGTCGCGCTGCTGGCGCTGTTCTTCTACGTGGCCTCGCCGCGACCCGCGGTGCGTCGACGGGTGTTCCCAGGGGCCACGGCCGCGGTGCTCTCGGGGAGCGTGGTCTCCCTGGCGTTCGCCTACTATGCAGGGAATTTGGCCCGCTTTGCCACGTTCTACGGCAGCTTGGCGGCGGTGGCGGTCACGCTAGCCTGGCTGTGGCTCGTGTGTTTTTCGGTGCTAGCCGGCGCCGAGCTGAACCAACTTCTTGAAGACGGGGAGTGAGCCCGCCCGCTCACCGGACAGGCCCGACACACACGCCGAAGTTCAGCGGCAGCTCAGACGACGCTTGGCACTTCTGTTCGCCGCAATCCTGCTTGGCGGGATCGGTCCGGCAGATCTTCACGCATTTCTGAGTGACGCTGGAGCACACGTGGTTCCAGGCGCAGGGGCAGGCATCGCCCTGTTGGCCCGTGCCAGGCGTCAGGCAAGTGGTGGTGGCGTCGGCTCGCACCACCGTACAAGCGGTGTTGCCCTTGCAGCGGCAGTCGGTGCCTTCGGGGCAAGGGAACAGGTCCTCCAGGCTGCAGTCATCGGCCGGCACGCACACCGGGACTGCTAGCGCCTTGCCCTCTTGGTTCGCGGCGCCGCTCGGCCGCCGCAGTTCCCGCTCGGCGCAGTAGGTGCCGGGTTGGCACGCGCTGTCGCCGTCGCAGCAGTAGGGCAGGCAGCGACCGGCGTCCCCCTCGGTGATGCAGCCGAGAGCGGGCAGGCAGTCGGCGGCGGAGAAGCATGGCGCGTTGACCTTGCCAAGCCCCGCCAGCTGACACTCTCGAAGCACCTGACCGGCCTCGCGCGTGACTTGGCAGCTGAACGAGGGCGGCGGCGCGATCGGTCCCGCGCCGCCAGCACCCGCTTGGGCGTCGGCACCGCCCGTT
>JANNWK010000517.1:0-3194 GCA_031408355.1 Myxococcales bacterium | reverse complement strand
CCTGCGTCCAGTTCCTTAGCGGCCTGGGCGGTGGCACTGAGCGGATTCTTGATATTCTGCGCCTCATCCAGAATGGCGTAGTCGAGTCGCAGCTTCTTGAGCAGGTCGATATCGCGTCGAAGTAGCGCATAGCTCGTGATAATGACGTTCGCGCTCTCCATCTCGGCCATCTGTTCCTTGCGACCGGCTCCATGCCAGAGCGCAGTGGTCAGCGAAGGGCCAAATCGTTCGATCTCGCGAACCCAGTTGGTCACGACACTCGTCGGCGCGACGATCAGCACTCGTAGCGCCTTGGCCTTCTTCTCTTGCTTGAGCGCCAGCAGAAGCGCGATGGTCTGAACGGTCTTGCCGAGACCCATGTCGTCGGCGAGGACTCCGCCGGCGGCGATCTCATCCAGGAACTGGAGCCAGGACAGCCCCTGTTCCTGGTATGGACGCAGCGTCGCCTTGAGCCCCTTGGGCTTCTTGGCGACCTTGATCTCGTCGATGGATGCGAGCTTCTGGAACAGCGATTTTGCGCTGGCGGCCACATTGGCGGAGCTAGCCTGGTGGATGAGGTCTTGAACGCTACCGGCCTGGGAAAGCGGAATCTTTCCGTTCTTTCCACCGGCGACCATGAACTCGACCTCTCGATCGATCATGGCCTGAATGGATTCGGCGTCGAACGGCGCGAACGAATTGTCCGAGAGTTTGACGAATTTTTTCCCCTCGCGTAGGCAGCGCTCCAGCTCATCGCGGTCGACGCCGACACCTTCGCTCTCGTACGACACCTTGACGTTGAGCCAGTCCACGCCGCTTGAGACGCGTGCGTGGGCCAGCACTGGCTTGCCGCGTACGTGAGTGCCGACGAGGTGTTCGGGGACGTAGAGGTCCCAATCCTCCGGTAGCGCTCCGACGCCCTCGGACCAGAACTGGATGGCCTTCTCGCCTTGTGCGATGAAGTGCTGCCCGCTTTCGTCGGCCTTCAGTCCCAGATCGAGGAGCAACTGAACGGCTCGCTGCTGGGCCGCGATGTCGCAACGGATACAGCGAGCACGTTTCTGACCCTCCTCCGGGGGGGAGATCATGATGGGAGGCGAAATGCCGTCGGCGCGGACGTCCACCTCAAGGTCGCCGTAGGCGGCCTTCAAGAAGACCTCAGCCTCTGTGAGCGAGCCGGCTGCGCGCATCCGGAAGGTCGGCTCAAGGTCGATCACGTCTGCTACCTGCGACAACTCCGGTAGCTCGGCCCCGACCTCCAAGGCGACTCGAGGTAGCCCGTAGGTGATCATTCCGATCAGCTCCGATGCGGGTTCAGCGATGGTGGGGCTTCGCAGCAGACGCCGAAGCGCAGCGGGTGAAACGCGGTGGTCTAGCTTGCGGGCGATGCCTTCATTGGTGTCGATGTGCCAGCCGGGAGCCCCTTCGAACCAACCCCCCGTCGTCAGGCTGAAGCGCCGCCCGTCGCTCGGACGCTCGAACGTCAGCTTGGCGACGATGGTTTCGGCGCCGACCATCTCCAGGTCGAAGCGGGGCTTTAGTACCTCGTCGATGAAGCGCAACTGCATCAGCGCCGGCTCTAGCAGAACGCGTCGATCCTTGAGCTGGGGCATCAGCTCCGCGACGTCTTCACCACGAATGTCGACGGCGGGGTGTCGTGGATTTCCGGATTCGAAGCGCGACAGGACTCGTAGTGCGCTTCGGTCACCCGTCGGCGAGAGCGTTTGCCAGGTGAGGGCGTGACTCGGTAGCATGGGTGTTCGGCTGTCGACGTCCAGCACCGTCACCGTGAGACCGCCTTGCCGCACATGAACTCGGAACTCTAGATTCAGCGCCCGACGGGTCCCCTCCGGCGAAAGCCACGCGCCGATGCCAGTGAGACGCGCGCTGAGGTCCTGGGGCGGCGGCGCGTAGTGACCCGTGGCCTGGGGCAAGGGTGCGGGCTGCGGTTGCCCACCCCGTCGTCTGCGGTCGCGTCGCCGCCCGCCTTTGCCAGTATCGCCGTTGGCCGTGTGCTGGGTGGCCTGTGGCGGCGGCGGGGGAGCCGGCTGCGCTTCGCGGCGAGGCAGATGAGCCCGTGCCCGATTGCGCACGGTGATGAGGAGCGCTGCCACGTGCTTGCAGTGTTGGTTGGTCTTCTGAAAGGCGGGGCACGTGCAGTTCGATGTAATCCCTTCGCCGCCCAGACGAATCGCGACCTCGTAGGGTTCCGGGTCGGAACCCTTGACCAGTCCCTGTGCGTTGGTTTCGTCAAGGCTAACGTCTTCCACCACCTTGCGCTTCTCGTAGTCGAGCCCGCGCAGGAACGTACGCGCGCCAAGCAGGCGGCGTAGCCCGCGGTCGGATAGGGTTGATAGGGCGTCTGCTAGTGATGACAACGGAGCCTCATTGAAGAAACGATGGCGGCTTCAGCCGAGTAGCGGTGCAAGAGAAAGTATAGTGAGCGCGAGCGCGCAAACGAGCGCCTCGGCGCTGGTTGCGGCCGTTAGACCCAGTAGCTCGCCAAAGGCGTGTGTGCCTCCGGTAGTGCGGGGCTCGCCGGTGGCGTCGGTACCGCGCGAGCGGCGCTGCCCTTCGGCCAGGATGCCGCGTGTTGCCCGCGCGCCCAGCGAGAGCGGCAACCCGCTGAGCATGGTGGCGCCGGCGAACGCCAGGAGCGCGAGACTGGAAGTGTTCGCGGCATATGCGGCCAGCCCCGCCGCGAGCAGAAACGGTACGACTAGCAGCGGAGCGGTCTCCATCACCGAGTTAACGCGAGCGGCGTCGAGGGCCACGTCGACACAACTCTTGTAGCTGGGAGCGAAATCGAGCGGAACGACCGTCAGGCCATGGCGGCGCGGGAAGCCCTGAAACTGGTGATCTATCCCACTGGCGACTCGCTGGGCTCCGCGCAGAGCGCTTTGCGACGACCGCAGCGAAAAGGCCAGCACTAGTGCGGCGCCGACTGTAGCCGCGAGGAGAACTGGACCGCCCAGCAAGCTGGCCTGTGGTCGGACCGCGCTGGCCAGCGCGCCGAGGCCGAGGGTGAGACTTGCGGCAAGTCCCAAGGTGGCGTGCGGCGACGCGGCCGCGAATCCCACCGCCCCAGCTTCTTCCAGCCTTGGGCTGCGCCGCCAAGCGTCCGGCTCAAGGCGCGCCAGCGATGCCACGCCGTGGGTTGTGTCGGTGAGTAGGCCGAAGCCAGCCACCGCGAGCGAAAATGGTGCTGCCGCCAG
>JANNWK010000516.1:0-2605 GCA_031408355.1 Myxococcales bacterium | reverse complement strand
AACGCCGCGCTCGCCAGTCTGAGCTGTCAGCTTCACGACGTGATGAAGGTACGCCGGATGAGAGGCACTGGCCGCTCGACTCGCCAAGAACGGAAGCGGGAACCTTTGCCTTCTTGAGGCGTCCGGCTGGTGTTTCCCTGGGGAGGGCCGGAAGGCAGCCGGCCTTGCAAGTGTTACCACAGATGGTAACATATGCGGGCGGGCAAGATCCGGCGAGACAACTATGTCTTCCTCACCTGGATCGGCGACCACAGCCCCCGCCACGTGCACGTGTACCGAGATGGCAAGCTCGTCCTCAAGTGGAACCTCGACGCCTCTGTCCCGATGAAGGGACAGCCGATGGGCAAGTTGATCCGGCTCATCGCCTCTCTCCGGAAGGATGGCCTCCTATGAAGATCCAACGCGTTCTTGTGAACCAGCGAAAGGCGCAGCTCGAGCTCGTTACGCGCTCGGGCAAGTCCTACCCATTCCCGTTTGCGAAGCTCAAGCCTCGCCCGTCCCCCAAGGATAGCCTCGTCAAGGCGTACGTGGACGCGGAACTCGGAAACGAAGCTGTCACGTATGCACTTGCTTCCGGAGCCGAAGGTTCCGTTCATATCGACCATGCGCTCGAGTACAACCAGGCGCCGAAGTACCTAGCGGAGCTCCTTGCGCACAAGCTAACGGTCGAAGCTGCCAAGCGAGCGACGAGCTCCGGGCTGAGTCGTCGCGAGCTTGCTCGACGCCTTCAGACTTCGGTGCCGCAGCTTTATCGCTTGCTCGACCCCACGAACACGCGCAAGAGCCTGAGCCAGCTTGTCAGCCTCCTGCAGGTTCTCGACTGCGTCGTTGATCTCGTCGTCAAACCGCGAACAGCCGCCTAACTCCGGTCTCTCCGGTTTGCAGCAGACGCACTAGCCAGAGCAGGAAATCCCAGTCTTTGGCGGGAATTTCGGCTGGATCGAGGCTCATCGACCGGTCATGCTCCGGGTATGAAAACGGCTGTCTCCGTTCCAGATGAGGTCTTCGACGGGGCCGAGCACCTCTCAACTTCCTCGTGCAACCACCGTCCGGGTGGCTTGCTCAGGCGCTGGGTCGAACTACAGGCTGAGCAGCGAGATGCTCATGCGGTAGCGGTGGCACGCTCCGGGGGCGAGGCGAAGGTCCTGCTCGCGCCCCAGCAGGTTGAGCGAGTTCGGTTCACTGGTCCACGGTTCGAGACAAACGTACTGCGCGTCCGGTGCGGCGGCCCAGACCGCCCAGACGGGCATGCGCTGCTCGCTGCCTTCGACGGACACGCGCGTCGCAAGCCTGGAAGCGTGGTCAATGACCTCGAGCGAAGTGGCCAGGGTGTCCTCCATGACGAAGCCCTCGGAGAGCTCAGGGTCGGAGAGCGCGACCGAGCCCGCCGCCCGTGGTGAGCGTGCGACCGTCCGCCAATCGTCACGGGTGCGAAGCCGAGTGCCTGCGGGAATCACGACTTCGGAGGTTTTCCGCGAGCCAGCCTCCGAGAGCGGCGCTCTGAGGTAGGGGTGGAAGCCGAGTGCATATGGGAACGCTTCGGCTCCCCTGTTCGATACCGCAGCGTCTAGAACCAACGCTCCGTCCTGGAGGGAATAGGCAAGGCGCAGCCGGAACTGAAACGGAAACGCCACCGCCACGCCGTGTGTCGGCTCGAGCCAGCCCACGACCGAGTCCTTTTCGATGCTCTCGACGTGCCAGTAGAGATCCCTGGCCCAGCCGTGTTGGGGCATCAAGAGCTCACGCCCTTGATACGCCCAGCTGTTCTTTTCAGGTCCGTGCGAGAACACGATGCTGGGGAACAAGATCGGGTTGCCATAGCGGCGGTCCCACGGTTCCCCACGCTCGGGCGGCCCGTAGACGACCGGCACCGTGCCGTGGCCCGGGACCTCGACCTCGAAGCCATGCAATTGAAAGCCGTGCTCGGGATACACGAAAGCACGCGCATTTCCAGCCGCGATCTCGATGCTGCGGGGATGGCGCTCGGACATAGCTCGCTCATTGCCAGGGACCGACCGTCGCGGCAAGCGCTGCTTACGACCTTAGTATTCAGGATGACCCTCGGCCCAGGGCGGGAAGCCGAGCCGAAAGAAGAGACTACCCTCAAAACATGCACAGCACGGACAGGGCGACGAAAGGCCCGCTTGGTGAAGCGCAACTTGCTCGTTTTCGCGCGGATGGCTTCCTGCTGATCGAGAAATTCCTGGACGATGAGGAGACGGGCCTCTTGATGAACGCGGCTCGAGCGGACGCCTCGCTCGTCGCTAATGCCTACGGCGTCGAGGACGCCAGCGGCCGCCAAACGCGACTCGCCTCGTGGAACCACCCGAGCGACGACATCTTTGGCGCCCTTTCGCGCTGTCGCCGCGTCGTCGACTCCATGGAGCAGCTGCTGGGCGGAGAGGTGTACCACTATCACAGCAAGCTCATGCTGAAGGAGCCGCGCGTCGGCGGGGCCTGGGAGTGGCATCAAGACTACGGCTACTGGTACCAGAACGGCTGCATGTTTCCGGACATGGCAAGCTGTATGGTCGCACTCGATCCCGCGACGCGTGAGAATGGGTGTCTGCAAGTCTTGCGCGGCTCGCACCTGCTTGGTCGCATC
>JANNWK010000515.1:0-6160 GCA_031408355.1 Myxococcales bacterium | reverse complement strand
AGGCTCGTTTGGGCGGTTAGGGCTGGCCGTGTCGCACCAACGCGGCCTCACTCGCATCACCACCTTGCTGAAAACGAGCACGCCGGCGCGACGCGGAGCCGCAACAACGGGGCCCGACAGAGTCGAAAGCGCCCCCGTCGGCTGATGCGCTCGCCCTACGGCAAGGGCCGGCAAGTGCTCAGTCCTTGCCTACGGAGGGGCGAGTTGCCCGAGTTTGCACGTCTTTCCGGTAGGTGCCAGGCGTCCCTTTGCTGACCTTCTTGAAGCTCCGGATCAGGTGGTGTTGCGATTGGAAACCGCAGGCTTGGGCGATTTGCTCGGCGGACAACGTGGTCGTGCGCAGCAACATTTTGGCGTGCTCCACCCGGATGTTGCGCAGATAGACCAGGAACGAGGTACCGGTGGCTTGCTTGAAGATGCGGCTAAACGCAGGGACGGAGAAGCCGGCCTTGCGCGCCACGCTCGTCAGCCGCAGCGGTTCGGCGAAGTTGTCCTTGAGGTACTGCAAGGTGGTGTCGAGCCGCATGCTTTTCGGACCTTCGAGCGCGCGCGAAGCAAAGACACTCAGACGCTGCAGCGCGTCCTTGAAGGTCTCGATCACGCGGTACACGCTCGGCGCTTCTTCGATCTTCTGGCTGAGATCGTCCGCTAGGTGCTCCGCCACCTCATTCCGCAACAGGTGCCGCTTCTGGATGTTCTTGATCAGCTGAAACAGCATGGCCAGAAACTGACTGCGCACGACCTCGATCCGTTCGGTGGCCCAAACCAGCACCAGCCGCACGTACTGGTCGCTCGCTAGCTTGATCTCGTCCATCGCCACGCGATCAAACGCATCAGAAAGCTCTGCCGCCGCGCGATTCAAGAGCGAGTAGCGCATGCCCTCTCGCGTGGTGCCCTTCTCGTCGTAGAACAGCAACTCCTTCTCTAGCTGCACGCACAAGTGGAGCGCCAGCACGGCGTCATGGTGAGACGGATAGAGCGGCTCGCCCGGCGGCAGGGTGCGACCAACGCCGACCACCGTGTTGACGTCGAAGGTCTCCTTCACGAAGGTTTGAAGCTTTTGGGCCCTATCGCGCAGCTCGAGCTTGGCGCGAGCCAAGTTCTTGCCGGGGCCCGCCGAGGTCAGGATGGAAACGCCGTAATCCTGCAGGCGGCTGGCGCCCGTTTCGGGCATCTGGCTGGCGAAGCGAATGCAAGCGCGCTGGATCTGCGCGTTCTTCACCATTGTCTGCACCGGGTCGAGGGTCTGATTCTTTGGGTACACCGGCATCAAGGTCATGGCCGTGGTCGGCAGCCGGCAGATGCCCATTTCCTCGCTGCGCCAGTCCTCCAGCTTGCCTTCGTGATACCAGGGCGTGAGCAGGAACTTCTCGGAGCTGATGGCCCGATCCAACCAGTCGAGGTTGGGCCAGGCACGGTCGAAGACATCGCGCTTCAGACGCCGAACGCGCTCGTGCAGCCGCACGTCTGCGTGATCAGAGGTCACAAGCTCCGAGAAAAGTCCCAAGAACTCCTCGATAGCCGCGAGCACGGCCGGCTCAATCACCGGAATGCGCAGCGCCATGCGCACGAAGCGCATAAAATCTGGATTCGCGCTGGCCGGCAGCTGCCCGGTCAGCTCGCGCCAACGCCAGGCGATGCCGTCCCAATCGAGCTCCTCAGTCAGAAACTGCCCACCATAGAAAAACGTGCGGCCCTTCGGATCGGCGGGCACCGGAAAGAAGAAATCCGAGAAGCCGAGCAAGTCGCCAACGACGAACTTCCGGTCGCGGCTGGCACGCTTCAGTGACTCCCAATAGTAGTCGTCGCGCTTGTTCTCCTTCCCAAAATGGATCTCGAAATGGAACGGCTGAATGCGCCCGACCACCTCGTTCAGGTCCATCCACGAGAGCTGCTTCTTGCCGTCCCAATGGATGATCCAGAACGGCAGCTCTTGGTGGAGTCTGACCAGGTTGTTCACCCAGTAGTAGTTGTTGATGCGTTCGAGCCAATCCCCGCGCCCCCGCGGCTTGGCAGCCAGCGCGCGCGCCGCCTCGACGTGGCTCAACGACCCCTCGCGCTCCAAGACTTCATTCTTCATGGCTCGGCTCGCTTCCACGCGACACATTTGACCAGAGAACGGAGAAGATCAGTCGCCACGGAGCGCTCGAACTGCTCAAAAGCGTGCATGCTTCCGAGCATATCAAGCAGAGACGGGCGCACCCGACCTTGATCTTATCAATTCTGTAACCAAATCATAACGTCGTGACGCCCCGACCATTGAGCACTGGACGCGAAGCAGGCGTACAAATCGTCCATTTCCGGAGGATTTTCGGCCTGCCGGCGGTCGGGGCCGGTGCCTACTCGGGCATGACGGAGCGGACGACAGCTTCTTCGACGCGGGGGTGACTGAAAGTGTGGACGGCAAGCGAGGCGAGGGTCAGCGGCGGAGTGTCGGCCCGGCTTTTGGCGGCGATTTCCTCCAATAGCTCGGGCGCCACCAAGCTCTGGCTTTGGTCCAAGCTGCTGAAGTCGCGCTCCAGGCCGATGGCTTGGTCGAGCAATAATTGAACCGTGCAGCGTTCAAACACTGGGTGAGCGGTCAACACCTCGGCGGCCGCACCGAGATGGTCGACCCCGACTCCGAACAGCACGGAGCGCTCGCTCTGGGCCTGTTCGGAGTCCACGTAGTGCGAAGCGAAGAAGCCGCGTTCGCTCCTTCCCAAGCTCGCCCCCTCTGCTTGCAGCCCGGTCGCGGCCGCGTCCCACCGTCCTTTGTCGTCGAACTTCACGAACAGCTGCGCGTGTGGCGCGGCCTGCCCGTGGCAGCTGTAGCAGGAGCGACCCGAGCCGTCCGCAGATCCATCCGGTAGCGGCGAAAGCTCTGTCGCAGCCAGCTCGCTGACCAGGCGTGAGGCGTCGACGAGAGGCTCGAGCTCCTCTTCGAAGGGGTACTGACGACATGCGAAGGCGCTGAACCAGACCTGGGCACGCCCCATGTTGTAGGCGTCAGCGTTGCTCTCCAAGAACGCACGTGTGGTGAGCAGACCGGCGCTGAAGGGGGCTCCCGTGTCGCAAGGCATCGCTTGATCGTCGGCGTCGTAGCAGCGCGGGCTGGTGAGCACTTCTGCCCACGGCAGATTGTGCCGGACCACGTGGGTGACGATACGCCCCGGCAGGTTGTAGTCAATTTTTCCCGACGCCTCCCCCCCGGTCCAGATGCGCGTCTCTACCATGGCGCGCGCAAACTCGGCGAACGCTTGCTCGGTCGTCCAACCAGTCAACATGGGCGCGATCGCCGCCTCGCCTTCATTCTCGAGCACGCTCTCCTCCTCATCGCTGAGCACTCGGGCCACCAGGCTCTTGGCGAGAACGCTCATGTAGAGCAGCGCTTCCGAGGGCGTCGGCACGTAGCGCGGCCCCGTCGCGCCGACGCCTGACGCGGTGCCTCCCGCGCCTCCGCTTGGCCCTTGCTGGGCTGGCTGGTCAACGGCGTCATCGTTGGCAGAACCCCCACACGAGGTCGCGAACGCCACGAGCAGCAACACAGGGAGCGCTCCGCACGTTGCACGCCGCCCAGCGACCGCACCAGACTCCCGGGACTCCATGGCTTGATTGTGCCCTACGTTGGCGGGGAGGCAAACCAAAGCGGCGTCGGCCTGAGGCCGGACGGGACAGCCAACGGGCGTCAGCTCATGTCTTGACTTGGGCGCGCGTTCAGCTTGGCGCGCGCGTCCTTTAGCGCGGTGCGCAGGCCTTCCTCGACCACAGGGTGGTAGAACGGCATCGCGAGCATTTGGTCGAGCGTGAGCCGCTGTTGGTGCGCCCAAGCGAGCAGGTGCCCGAGATGCTCGGCGCGCGGCCCCACGACTTCAGCTCCAAGAAAGCGGCCTGAAGCGGGGTCCGCGTAGAGCCTCGCGACGCCACGGTTTTGCCCCATAATGCGACTGCGCCCCTGGTCATCAAAGCTCACTTCGCCAATGACGAAGTTGCCGCGGTCTGAAAGCTCATCGAAGCTCGACCCCACCACCGCGATTTGCGGATCGCAGAACGTGAGCTGAAGGGACGAACGCCGAGGGCGCGCCTGGACATTCGGGTAGCGCGCCGCGTTCTCACCGGCAAGCTTCCCCTCGTCGGCTGCCTCGTGTTGGACGAGAAGGTCGCGGCTCGCGTCCCCGGCGATGAACACCGGTGCGCTCCCGCATTGCAGCGTCGTGCGGTCGAAGAGCGGGACACCATTGGAATCGAGCACCACACCGGCGTTCTCGAGACAAAGGTCGTCGAGGCTTGGGCGTCGCCCCGTAGCAATCAGAGCAAACATGAAGGTTTCAACGCAACCGTCGGCAGCCTGGCCTTCGACCTGGACAGTGACCCGGTCGCCCGTGCGAGTGGCTCCGCGAACCTTGGCATCGAAATCGACGGACAGCTCGGAGCGTAGGACCTGTTCGGCGGCGGCGCGCACGATCGGATCGGTCAATGGTCCGACGCGTCCGTGGCGACCGAACATTCGTACGCGGACACCGAGACGGTGAAGTGCCTGGCCGAGCTCAAGCCCGATGCCGCCCGTGCCAACGACTGCCACCGATTCAGGCAGGTCCTTCCAGGCAAACAGGTCGTCGCTCACCACGAGCCGATCACCGAGACCAGCAAACCCCGAAGCTACCTGCGGGGTGGACCCCGTTGCGATGACTACGGCGCGCGCTTCCAGTGTCTGACCGTTGATCGCCAGGATCCCCGGAGCGACGAAGCTCGCTCGCCCAACGAGCTTATGCTCGACAGGGATGCGCGCGGTAGCCATGGCGTTCAGATCGACGAATCGGTCGCGCTCGCGGTGCACACGCTCCATCACCGCGCGGCCATTCACTTTGACGGAGCAATCGACGCCAAACCGAGATGCATGGCGCGCGTTGTGGGCTACGTCGGCGGCAGCCAAGAGGAGCTTGCTCGGCATGCAGCCGACGCGCGCGCACATCGTGCCTGGCGGACCAGACTCGATGAGCACGACACGCGCCGCGGTCGCGACGGCCGCGCGGTAGGCGGTGAGCCCAGCCGTTCCGGCGCCGACGATGGCGACGTCTACGGAACGCCGGGACGCCTCCTTGCTCACGATAGCCTCTCAAACCAGGAGCGTTTCAAGGCCCTCTTGCTACGAAGTGATCTTCGCGGTGGGCGTGTCGGACCATTCACGCATCGCTTGGTCACCCGGGCGATCGATGTGTACTTTGTCGTCGACCGAGGTGACCCACCTCAATGGGATGAAGTGGTGCTTGCCGTTCTTGTCCATGGCAAGCTTGATCACGTCGCTGCCCACGAGATGATCGACAACGGCAAACTGACCGTTTTCCGAACAAACGACGGGAGTGTGGGGCTTGATTTGACTCGCGTTAATCATGGCGGCCCGAGGTGCAGTACGCGTGCCAACGTCAGCACATCGGTAGCGCTGCGATCGTGAGTTCCTGAAGTTGGCACAAACCGTCGACTGACGCAGGGCGCAAGCCGCCCCGCTACGAGGCGATAGCGCGACGGTGGGGCACAACGCTGCGTGCCTATTTGGCTTTGCCGCGTCGCGAAGGCGGTGCGGCGACAGCAAAGGTGCCGGACCTCGGCCCCACGCGCGTCGCCAGCTCCTCGATGGCGCGCACCAGCACCTAAAATGGCGCCCTCGGCAAGACGCTCCAGGGCCTCGGCGCCGCTGCCGGCCGTCACGACGTCAAACCTGGCGCAAGGTGCCTGCGGCCCCGAGAGGCTAACCGCGCCGGGGCCAAGCGCCGCAGCCGGTCACCGTCGCCCAAGCCGAGCTGTTCTTGCGCAGCGCCTCGACCACACCGAACGTGTCATATGCAATTGCAAGGATGACGTAGGTTCTTGGGCGTCATTTTCCAAGGATTCTCCGCAAGGAGCTGGCCCGCTTGGCCCGATCCGACTACCAAGGGCGCATGCCTTGCCTGTTCGGCTGTTTGGCGCTGTCGTTTCCGCGGCTCGCGCTGGTGCTCGTTTGGCTGTTCGGGGGCGACTACGTGGGTCGCGCTTACGAGTCGTGGCTGTGGCCCGCGCTCGGCTTCGTCTTTGCGCCGCTCACCACGCTGGCTTTTGCTTACGGTCAGAATTCACTGAGCCACGGCGGCCAGCTCTCGTCGTTCGGTTGGCTGCTCGTGCTCGTCGCGCTGCTCTTCGATGTCGG
>JANNWK010000514.1:0-4393 GCA_031408355.1 Myxococcales bacterium | reverse complement strand
TCGAAGTCGGCCTCGCCCCCGGTGGTCCCTCGTCGAGCAAGGGGCTTGGCGTACTGGAACCCGTGGATCCGGTCGGCACCCACCTGTTCGAGAACACACCCACGCAGGCAACCCACGCCATGCCGCAGGTGTACGCGAACGGCCAGGTGCAGTTCTCCTTCCGCTGGGTCGCCCCAGCCGCCATGCAGGGCGTGGCCAACTTCGACATCTGGTCCAACGCGGGCAACGACAACCTAATGCCTCAGGACGACGCCGCTGACGAAACGACAGCGGCGGTGTCGGTGGGCTGCGACGCCGTGTGGTACTACCTCGACGGCGACGGCGATGGTTTTGGGGAGCAAAAAGGCCGCGTCTACTCGTGCGAGCCGGTGGCGAATCGGATCATCGTCGGCGGCGACTGTAACGACAAGAGCGCGTTCGTCAAGCCGGACGCGGCCGAGGCCTGCAACAGCATCGACGACAACTGCGACGGCGAGACGGACGAAGGTTTCGTGCCGATTCTGCTGTTCTCGGACGCCGACAGCGACGGCTTCGGTTCCAAGTCGGGGATGACGGCCATCGGTTGCCCGCCGCTGCCCGGCTTCGCTTCCAACTGGGACGACTGCGCCGACAACAACTTCGCGGTGAATCCGGGCGTCGTCGAAGTCGCCAACGGGATCGACGACAACTGCGACGGCAAGCGCGACGAGGCGGCCACGCCGGTGACTGAGCCGGGACCTGTACCGGGACCGACCCCGCCCGAGCCGAGCGGCTGCGCGCTCGGTCCGCGAGCGGCCGGCTCCGTCCTCGATCTATTGGCGCCCCTGCTGTTTCTGGGCTGGGTACGTCGCCGCCGCGCGGCCCGCCGCGTCTGAGCCGCCGCGCCTCAGCCGACGCGGCTCGGAAACCGCGGATTCCTGTCAACTCCGGCCCGGGCCCTTTCCGGCCGCCTGAAGCACGACTACGCTGCGGACCCACTCGAGGAGGCCCCGCATGTCGCTGAGGAAAGAGGGATTTTTGGCCATTGTCGCCGTGGCCCACGCTGATGGGCTGGTGCGCAAGGATGAGGTCGACGGCCTGCTCAACGCCGCGCGCGGCGTTGGCCTTGCCGAGGACGAGCTGAGCGAGGTCAAGACAGCGCTGGACGGCGGGTGCGCGCTCGACAGCATCGAGGTCGGGGCCCTGAGCCCTGCCGAGCGAGCGCTAACCTATGCCCTGGCGATGTGGTTGGCGCAGGTGGATGGTCTGGTTGACGCCACCGAGCTGGCGACGCTCCGTGACCTCGGTCGCCGCCTCGAACTCCCTGAGGCCAAGCTCCAGGCCGCCGCTTCCGCGGCGTTCGATATCGTGTGTTTGCCCGGCGGGAACCGCCCGGACAAGTTTGAGTTCGCGCTGCTCGAAGCACGCCTGCGCGAGAAACTGCCGGCGCTGATGTCACAGCGACCCGTCCAGGCGTAGCCAGTGAAACCGAAACCGAAACCGAAACCGCGTCGCAAGCCCAAGCCGGAGCCGGAGAAGCGCCCCCCCTCACGCTTTGCGCCCTCCGCCTTCTTGTCCGGCTCCCCTGAGGCCGTGCAGGCGCTTTGCCAGGAGCTTGCAGAACTTGCCGCCGAGCGCTTCCAGGACTTGACCGGCTCTACCTGGCAACAAGTCGGGGAGGGTGTGGCCGCTCAGCTGCGCTCGGCAGGACACGACCTCAGCCGGTTTGACGAATCCGAGAGCCTTCAGGAGTGGCAGGCCCATTGGCACCATCCCCGCGGCACCTTCTCGCTGTTCCTCTCATTTCAGGCGCCCAGCCGCGTGGAGGTCAGCTGGAAAACGGAGACCCAAGCGTTCGTGGGCCGCGACGGCAACGGCGACGGCGACAACTAGTGCGCCCTAGGCCGTTTGGCTAGCCGAGCGGGTTCAATCCATTGGCGACCCGGAGTATCCTGGCGGGATGCTCACTTTCAGCTCGAATGGTCCCGAGGCAGAGAAGCAGATGCGGGCCGTCATCTTCTACCTGACGACCTTCGGCTACATCGACGGGGACTTCGACGCCGCGGAACGGGAGTTCGTGCGCGGCTACATCAAGCGACTGGTTGCCCATCGGGTGGCGGGCGCGGGCCTCGACGTTGCGCTGTCGAGCGAGCTCACCGCCAAGTTCGCGATGCACTTTCTGGAGGTCTTCGAATCGATCGATCGTGAGGTGAAGGAACTCTTCACCGAAGCGGTCGCCGAGGGGGAGGCCCAAAACACCTTCGTCCACGCCAAGTTGAAGCTGCGATGCTTCGAGATCTTCAAGAGCTTCGACGACCGCAACCAGGAGCAGCTCATGTCGACCATCGACGAGCTGATCAACGCCGACGGCCAGGTGCACCCGGCCGAAGCCAAGCTGCGCAGCGAGCTGGCAGACCTTCTCAACGAGCAACTCGGAGTAGAGCTACTGGACGACGAGGCGGAGCGACCGTTTGCCGTAGCGGGGCGCCAGGTACTGGCCACCAAGGCCGATGACCATCCGTTCTTCAACCAGTTCGAGCAACACTACTCGGCCGACCGCGACGCGCTCGTGCAGCAGGTGGAGAGTGACCGCGGCTTGATGGATCGCGTCATGGCCATCTGGGACCAGCAACGCGTGTTCGGGCGCAACAAGCTCAAAGGCAAGGCACAGGTGGGGGATTTCTCAGCCGGCAGCGAGTTCCTCGACGGACACGTTCACCTGCTCGCACCGGAGCCTGGCCGGGCCTACGAGCTTACGATCATTGGGGATCTGCACGGCTGCTACAGCTGCCTGAAGGCGGTGCTCACCCAGACCGATTTTTTTCGCAAGGTTGCTGAGTATGAGCGGAAACCCGATAGCGGTGTTTGCCCCAAGCTGGTGCTACTCGGTGACTATATCGATCGCGGCATGTTCAGCTACCAGGGCGTGCTGCGCTCGGTGCTCCAGCTGTTCGCCAAGGCGCCCGACCACGTCTACGTCCTGCGCGGGAACCACGAGTACTACATCGAGCACGAGGGCAAGGTGTACGGCGCCGTCAGGCCTTCGGAGGCCATGAACACCCTGAAGCCCCACTTTTCAGAGGAGGTCTTCCAACACTACATTCGCTTGTTCGAGGCCATGCCCACCAGTCTGTTGTTCGAGAAATTCCTGTTCGTCCACGGCGGCATCCCGAAAGACAGCACCACCAAGGCCCTCTACAAGGACCTTTCGAGCCTCAACGAGTGGGATATTCGCTTCCAGATGATGTGGAGCGATCCAAGCGTCGCGGACGTGATCCCGGCGAGCCTGCAGGATCAGTCGGCGCGCTTTCCATTCGGCAAGCTGCAGTGCCAAGCCTTCCTGCAACGAATCGGCTGCCACACCATCTTTCGCGGCCACGAGAAGGTGGACGAAGGTTTTCGTCAGACCTACGCGGAGGACGCGTTCTCGCTGTTCACGGTCTTCTCATCCGGTGGCGCCACCAACGACGACCTGCCGGCCGACAGCAGCTACCGTTCGGTCGAGCCCATGGCGGCAACGCTGCGCTTCCAAGACGGAAAGAGCGAAGTGACGCCGTTCGCGATCGACTACGAGAGCTTCAACGACCCAGCGCGCAACAAGTTCTACCAATCGGCGCCGGAAATCGCGCACAGCCTCTAGCCAGCGCGGGCGGCTGCCGCCGGGCAACCTCCGCTAGACGGCGCGGCGGCGAATTGGATTGGCCGCCGTCGCGATCCGCTCTTTCGGCTTGGTCATGGCTCTGCCGCCCGGCCGCGCGGTGCCGCCCTTCGTGGCCTTCTCGGCATCCGGATCGGGATTCGCTTCTGCCTCGGCTTCAGCGGCCAGCTTGTCGGCCAGCGCCTTGGCCTGGGCCGCTGCCAATTCGGCCGACTCCTTCGCGTCATCGGCGGCCGCGTGGCACTTCTTGTATTTCTGGCCTGAGCCGCAGTGACAAGGATCGTTCCGTCCGATTTTCATGATGGTGTTACCCCGAGGATAGAGCGCTCAAGAGTCACTTCGAAACAGAAATCGTGCCCCGGCACCGCCAGATTGCGGGAGAAGGGCCACGAATGCCGCCCGCCTTCCTCCCCAACGCCACGGTCGGCATCGCCCCCGGGTCGTGGTCGCTCAAGTGCCGCTCGAACCACCACTCGCTCAGCTCGAGTCGCGGACGCGATGGCGGCCCCTTTCGATGTCGCAAGGACGACTAGATTTCCATAGGAATATCGCGGGCGCGCCGACCCAATCTGCCGCTGTCGCATTTGCGACAATTCGCGCTTCACCCATGGATTGGTCGCGAGTGTGACTGCGCGAGTTCGCGCGCTCGGCCTTGCGAAACTATTGACGAAATTTCGTCGCATGGGCGACATCGCTCCGTGCGCGCAAACCCCTCAGCCATGCGCCGCCACGGGCTTGGCGTGACAACCTGCGAGGCGCTCCACGATGACCCGAATG
>JANNWK010000513.1:0-3839 GCA_031408355.1 Myxococcales bacterium | reverse complement strand
AGCTCTCCCTTCACTGTGCTTTTCGCAAGTGACTGGCCGGGGTAGCGGATACCGATGGGCGTTTCCAGTAAGCTCATCACGCGCTCGACGGAGGCCATCGAGCGCTGATAGAGGTCGGACATGTCGGCCAGGCGCGTCATGGGCCACAGCAGTCGTTGCGTTAGATAGACCAGGACGGAATAGCTGCCGACGCCTATCTCGCCCTCGAGCGCTAGAAAACCACCGTAGAGCAGCGTCACCGTGAAGCCAGCCAGGATGGCCATCCGGATCACCGGTGTGATCGCGGCTGAGAAACGGACTGCGTTTGCGTTCGCGCTGCGATACTGCAGCGAACTCTCGCCGATCCGCGCGGCTTCGTAGTCCTCGGCCGCGTACGCCTTAACCGTCGCTATACCGAGGAGGTTGTTGTTCAATCGAGCGTTCAGGGTCCCGGCGGCCTCGCGCACGGCGGCGTAACGCGACGCCAGACGCGCCTGAAACCAGAACGCGCCGTAGATGATGAGCGGGATGGGTACGAGCGCTAGGACCGCAATCTTGTGGGTCAGGCTGAAGAACACGGCACCGACAAGGCAGGTGCCGGTGACGACCTGGATGAGGTCGTTGGCGCCTCCGTTCAGGAATCGCTCAAGCTGATTAATGTCGTCGTTGAGGACGCTCATCAGGTTGCCGGTGCGCCGATTCTCGAACCAAGTGAGCTCCAGCCTTTGCACATGGGTGTAGGCGTTCATGCGCAGGTCATGCTGCAGGTCCTGGGCGAGGTTGCGCCAGCGTACGGCGTACAAGTACTCGAACAGCGACTCGAACACCCAGACGACCACTGTCAGTGCCGCGAGCAACACCAGCTGCTCCTTGGGTTCCACCACGCCGAAGCGCCCGAGAAACGAGGCTTGCTTGCTGACGACGACGTCCACCGCGACGCCTATCAGCACCTCGGGCAACACGTCGAAGAGTTTGTTCAGGACCGAGAAGAGTGAAGCTAGCGCTACCTGCTTCCGATAGGCGCGTGAATGCTGAAACAGGCGCCGAAGCGGGTGCGTCATGCTCGGCTGAGAGCTAGACCGGGATCCCCGGAGGCGGGAAGGCACGGCACATCGCCGAGACCTCGCCGGCCACGCGCTCGATCAGTCGGTCGTCGCCCGGGGCCGCGACGACTTCGGCCATCCATGCCGCCAGCCTGCCCATTTCTTCGGTCCCCATGCCGCGTGAGGTGATGCTGGGTGTACCGATGCGGAAGCCCGACGGATCGAATGGCTTGCGCTGATCGAACGGCACCGAGTTGTAGTTGCCGACGATGCCGGCGCGGTCCAAGGCCTTGGCCGCGATCTTGCCGGTGATGTTCTTGTTCGTGAGGTCGATCAAGATGAGGTGGTTGTCGGTGCCGCCAGTCACGAGCGAGAAGCCCTTGGATAACAGGCCTTCGGCCAAGACCTTGGCGTTGGTGACCACGTTCTTTGCGTAGAGCTTGAACTCAGGCGTCGACGCTTCCTTGGCGGCCACGGCAATCCCTGCCGTGGTGTGGTTGTGTGGCCCGCCCTGTAGGCCTGGAAACACGGCCCGATCGATGTCCTTGGCGAACTCCTGTTTGCACATGACGATTCCGCCGCGTGGACCCCGTAGCGTCTTGTGCGTGGTGCTGGTCACGACGTCTGCAATCCCAACCGGTGACGGATGGGCGCCGCCCGCGACCAGGCCGGCGATGTGCGCGATGTCAGCGCACAGCTTGGCCCCCACTTCGTCTGCGATCTCCCGGAACTTGACGAAATCCAAGACTCGCGGGTAGGCCGTGGTGCCACACCACAAGATCTTGGGGCGGTGTTCTTTGGCCAGCCTGCGCACCTCGGCGTAGTCGATGAGCTGGTCGTCCTTGCCCACTCCGTACCCGAGGCTCTTGAAGTATTTGCCGGTGATGCTGACGTTCCAGCCGTGCGTCAGGTGTCCGCCAGCGGGCAGCCCGAGCCCCATGACTGGATCGCCCGGGCTGCAGAAGGCCAGGTACACGGCCAAGTTGGCGGGGCTTCCGCTGTAGGGCTGCACGTTGACGTGCTCGGCCCCAAACAGCGTCTTCAGGCGGTTCACGGCAAGCTCCTCGATCTGATCGATGATCTGCTGACCTTCGTAGTAGCGCTTGCCCGGGTAGCCCTCCGAATACTTGTTGGTGAGGATCGATCCAGTGGCTTCGAGCACCGCCCGCGATGCGTAGTTCTCGCTGGGAATCAGGCGTAGCTTGACCGTTTCGCGCACTTCTTCCTCACGGATGAGGCGGGCAATCTCGGGGTCACGTTCGGCGAGCGGGGGATCGAAGAGCTGCGTAGTAGCCATGGGTGGCGGAGACTACCTCCCGCTCTAGGCTCGCGCCATACCCAGGTAACCATCCGAAACTAATGGTAAATATGGCTTAGTGATTCTCTCCCGTCGCTCCACTCGACGTCCTGCGCGGGGTGGCTAAACTGTCGCCCCTGCGATGACTTGGCTCGCCCCGCGAAGAACTCCGAGCAGCCCGGCGCTACGTTCGGGGCCGAGTGCCGCGCCACGTGGGCTCGCCTTCCGTGAAATGTCCCCCGAGCGGCTCTGAATTCGACGACGATTCGACACTGAACGAAGTAGAGCTCGCAACGAACACGGATCCCCAAGCAGTGGCTGACGAAGAGATACAGGCGGAAGCGCCGCGTGAACCCGACAGCGCGCCCCCGAGCATTCCCTCGGCGGCGGCGGTGTTTTCTGAGGACTCGACTCGCGCGGCGACCAGCACGCCGGTCTTGCCTGGTCACGTCATCGCTAACCGCTACGAGGTGGTGAGCGTGCTGGGCGAGGGTGGCATGGGCATCGTCTATCGCTGCCGCGATCAGGCGAGCGGCGAGCAGGTGGCCGTAAAGCGCGTGATCCCACCGCCCGGGAATCTCGCACACGAGTACGTGCTCTGGTTCTACAAGGAGGCGCGCGCGTTGGCGGCGCTGGACCACCCGAACATCGTTAAGGCCCAGGACTTCGGGCAGTTGCGGGATGGATCGCCGTACCTCGCGATGGAGCTTGTGTCGGGCACGTCGCTACATGAGCTGGCGCATGCTCGCATCAAATTTCCGCTGATTTGGGTGACGATCGACCAGATGTTGTCGGCCCTGGCGCACGCGCACGCGCGCGGCATCGTGCACGGCGATCTGAAACCGTCGAATGTGCTCGTCGAACGCGTCGAGGGGGACGTGCCGCGCGTCCACGTCTTGGACTTCGGGCTCGCCTGGTTGCGCCAAGACGCACACGACGAGCGACTCGACGGCGCCAAGGCAATGGAGTTCGCGCCGCACGCTGGCGCCGGCACACCCGGCTATATGGCCCCCGAGCAGATCCAGCACGAGATGCATCACGTGTGCGGTGCGACGGACTTGTACTCGGTCGGCTGCGTCTTGTACCGCCTGCTTGGCGGACACCCGCCCTTCACGGGCGAGTCGAAGGAGCTCTTGCGCGTGCATGCGTTCGATCGCGTGCCGAAACTAAAGCTCGATATCGAGGCGCCCGAGGAGACGACCGCATTCGTCACGCAGCTACTGGCGAAGAAGCCATGGGATCGTTTCGAGTTCGCCGCCCAGGCGCGTCGCGAATGGCAGCGCTTCAAGCCTGCAGTATTGCCGAAAGTCTGGGACTTTCCGTCCCTGGCGCGAGCCTCGGACGTTCAGGCCGCCGCACCGACCAGGCGCACCGGCACGCGGGGCCCCAACCCGCAACTGGCGCCCGCGCCTGAGCACGCTCCGGGCTTGCTCAGCATTCGTCCAAGCCCGCTGGTGGGGCGCGACGCCGAGCGCCAGCAGCTTGCCGCGATTTGTCAGGAAATGGTGGACGGGATTGGT
>JANNWK010000512.1:0-5865 GCA_031408355.1 Myxococcales bacterium | reverse complement strand
GATGCGCCGCGCTCGCTCGCGGGTCGTTGACAGGATCGCGCCAGGCGTCGGATGCTCTGCGATCCATGAGCAGTGGTATCGATCGACGCGCGTTCCTTGGCGGTGCAGGCGCTGCCATCACCCTGGTAGTCATCCAGCCTTCGCGACCCGGTGCTCGGTCGCGCGACGCGCACGCGGCGTCCGGAGTCGACTCGCGGGGAGCTGGGGACCGCGTCGCCGCGTTGATCGCCTTGAGTTGCGATGCCGAGGGACAAGCCCACGTGGCGCAGGCGGCTTTTTTGTCCGCGGGCGCCGCTGCTGGCACGCTTCCGGTCACTTCCGAGGAACTGACCGAGCTGCGGAGCGCGACGGCGGGTCGTGATTTCGTGAAGCTTCAGGAGTGCGGTCTCAAGCTCGGCGGGCGCAAGTTCGTGTTCCTGCGTGAGACGGAGGACGGAGCGGTCGTGCACGCGGTGCGCCACGGGGAGTTCGTTACGGTGCGGGCCACGGGCGACGAGCTCATCGTGGCCAGCAGCACCCGCGGCATGTTGCATCACCGCGCCGTTGAAGCCGTCTACCAGTACGCACTCCGTTCCCCGGTGATCGCTTAGTTCTCCCACAAAAATCGACGATGTTGAAACTTTGCTCCATCCTGTTTGGACTCGTACTGGCGCTGCCCTTCACCGGAGCCGCTCGGGCTGCTGGGACCTGTGAGCAGCAGGTCGTCCAGCTGTGCGTTGCCACCACGTGCCCTGCCTTTTGCAGCAAGGCCGCTGCAGCTGATAAGGCAAGCTGCGCGGCCGCCTGCATGCCAGAGAAGCGCTGCAAGCTGGCCTTGTTTGGCGGGCAGGATCAACGCGATCAGGTCGAGTTGGACGTGCAGAAGCGCGCGCAACTGATGGCGTGTCTGGCCGAGAATCGTGCGCCCATTGTGGTAGCGGAAAAGCTGGGGGCGCCGAAGCTGGAGTCGACTCCCGCGGTCGGCTCGTCCTCGAGCAAGAAGCGCCCGAAGAAGCCGACCAAGCAGCCCAGTAAGCTTAAGCCGGCCAAGCCGGCGACCCTGGGCAAGGTCAAGGATGTGAGCGCCCAGAAGGCGACCTGGAAGGCCACGCAGACGGCCTCGTTCACGCGGCGTCAGGCAGGGCAGCGGCGGATCAATCCCGTCGTCACGCCGCCCGTCACCAAGGCTGCGCCACCCCCGAAGAAGAAGTAGCAGCGGACATCGCGGCAAGCTGAGGAACCATGGGCACAGACGGCAGCGGAGAAGTTCAAGCGCTCGTAGTCGACAACGGCTCGGGCAGGATCAAGGCGGGTTTCGCCGGCGACGACGCCCCGCGCGCGGTGTTTCCGAGCATCGTGGGGCGGCCCCGTCACCAAGGCGTGATGGTTGGCATGGGCCAGAAGGACGCGTACGTCGGCGATGACGCGCAGAAGAAACGCGGCATCCTGACCCTGAAATACCCGATCGAGCATGGCATCGTCACCAACTGGGACGACATGGAGAAGATCTGGCACCACACCTTCTACAACGAGCTTCGGGTAGCGCCGGAGGAGCACGCGGTGCTGCTCACGGAAGCACCGCTGGCTCCCAAGGCCAACCGCGAGAAGATGACTCAGATCATGTTCGAGACCTTCAACGTGCCGGCCCTGTTCGTGGCAACGCCGCCCGTGCTCGCGCTGTACGCTTCGGGTCGCACCACGGGCATCGTGCTCGATTCGGGCGATGGCGTGACCCACGTGGTGCCGATCTACGAAGGCTACGTGCTAGCGCACGCGGTCCAGCGGCTGGATATTGCCGGTCGCGATCTTACCGACTACCTGATGAAGGTGCTCACTGAGCGGGGTTACTCGTTCACCACGACCGCCGAGCGCGAGGTCGTGCGCGATATTAAAGAGAAGCTCGCCTACATCGCCGAGGACTTCGACGCCGAGCTGCAAAAGGCTAGCGCCAGCTCTGAACTAGAGAAGAACTACGAGCTTCCGGACGGGCAAGTCATTACGATTGGCAACGAGCGCTTTCGTTGCCCCGAAGTCCTGTTCAAGCCAAGCCTGATCGGCCTCGAGCAGGAGGGTATCGACAAACTTGTCTACAACTCGATCATGAAGTGTGACGTCGACATCCGGAAGGACCTCTACGCCAACATCGTGTTGAGCGGCGGCAGCAGCATGTTTCCCGGGGTGACGGAGCGTCTGACCAAGGAGATCGTGGCGCTGGCCCCACCGTCCATGAAAATTAAGGTCGTGGCGCCGCCCGAGCGCGAGTACAGCGCATGGATCGGTGGTTCCATTCTGAGCAGCCTCAGCACCTTCCAGCAGATGTGGATCAGCAAGCAGGAATACGACGAGAGCGGCCCGTCGATCGTGCACCGCAAGTGTTTCTAGGCGCATAGCGCGCACTGGCATCCGCTTTGCGGTCTCTGTCGCCTACGGGCTAGCGCCCCCGCGCGGCCACGCATCTAACAGGTTTGTTCTGCGAAACCGGGCCACTGGGAGCGGTTGCAGCTATCGTTGAGGTCGGAGGTTCTGCATGTCGGTCATGGCTCGGTCGAGGTGTGTCTTCGCACTGGCCTCGCTCAGTGCAGGTCTCGTCGCGTGCGGCGAGGACCGCGCGAGCTCTGCCATTGCGATCGATGGCACGACGAGCGGCGCTAGCGGCAACGCGAACGCTGGGACGGCCTCCAGCGCTGGCGGCGGCGCGGCCAGTGGCTCACCGGCGAGCAACGGAGGCGGCGGCGGCGGCGCGAGCGGCGGCCAGCCCGCGGGGGGACAGGCGGGTTCCGGTGGGGCGGGCAAGGTGGGCTGCGACACGCCCCCGAGCCCTGCGCCGGCCATGATTTGGGTGAACGCGACCGGCAACCTGGCCAACTTGGCGTCTGAGTGCGGCAACCTCGGGCTCGTCTCGGCGCAGCCCTGCTCGAATCGGGTCATCGCGGGCGTCGCCCTGAAGGGCCTTTGGGAAACGGTCGACGGTGGGAAGACCTGGACGGAGCTCGGACAGGGCGCGGGTTCGGCCACCATCACGAATCGCATTTCCGCGATCGTCTACGACCCTCAAGACCCAAAGACTTTCTGGGAGTCCGGTATCTACAACGGCCCCGGCGTCTACAAGACAACCGACAGCGGCACTACCTTCGAAGCGCTGGGCGACGTCGTGCATTGCGACTCGGTCAGCGTGGACTTAAGTGATCCAGAGCGGAAGACCCTGATTGCTGGCGGTCACGAGACCAGCGCCAATCTCTACAAGTCAGTCGACGGCGGAGAAAACTGGACGAACATCGCTGCTGGGCTACCGGGCGGCGGCTACTGCACGGCAACGCAGGTCATCGATGCCATGAATTTCCTCGTGGCGTGCACCAACGGAACCATCCAGCGCACGGCCACCGCTGGGAGCGCTTGGGCCCCCGCGCTCGGTAGTACCGGTGGCGTCTTCCAGCCCCTGCTCGCCTCCGACGGCACGCTCTACTGGCCCGGCGCCAACGGCGGTGTCTCCAAGAGCACGGATCAAGGCCAGAGTTTCACGACCGTGGCGACTCCCGCGGTGGCACCTGGCCTCGTGGCCCCGGCACAGTTTGCCGAGCTTCCGGACGGCCGCATCGCGATCATCGGGACCGATCACATTTTGCTCTCGGACGACCGGGGCGGCAGTTGGACTCCGATCGGCGAAGCCATGCCGTATCCGGGTGGCGGCTACGACGGAGCGCGCGGCCTGGCCTACTCGGCCCAGACCAAGACTTTCTTCATTTGGCGCTGGGACTGCACTGCCGCGGTTCCGGCCGACGCCATCATGAGCATGGGCTTCGATTGGGAAGCTCAATAGGGGTGAGCTCGGGCCTCGGGGTGGGTCGGCGTATTCCAGAGAATACGGGTAAAGTGAGGAAGGGGCGCCTGCGGGCACTACACTGGGAGAGTGTCGAAAGAACCCATCGTCGGTGTCTACGCCTACCTCGACTACCGCGCCTTCTTGCGCGACTACTACGCCGCCAAGAAAGCGGCGAGCCGAGGCTTCTCGTACCGTTCTTTCTCGAAGCGTGCCGGGGTTGCTTCGCCCAACTACTTGAAGCTGGTGATCGAGGGGAAGCGCAGCCTCAGCGCGAAGATGGCTGAGCGATTCGCGCAAGCCTGCGGGCTAGACCCGGACGCTAGTCGCTTCTTCGCTCACCTGGTCGGCTTCAATCAGGCAAAGACCTCCACCGAGCGGGCCCAGTACTACGACAAGCTGACGGGCTTTCAGCGTTACCGCCAGGCTCACAAGCTGGAGATCGCCCACGCCGCCTACTACAGCGACTGGTACATGCCGGCGATCCGCGAGCTGGCGGCTTCGCTCCACTTCAAAGAGGATCCGGAATGGATAGCCGACCACCTGATTCCGAAGATCACCCCGCTCCAGGCCCAGCGCGCGCTCGAGACGCTGAGTGACCTCGGTCTTTTGGTCCGAGACAAGCAGGGGCGACTGGTTCAGGCCGATGCGTTGCTGTCGACGGGGCCCGAAACGCGCGGTCTGCACATCACGGCATTTCACCGCGCGATGACTCAGCGCGCGATCGAATCCATCGATCTGGTGCCGGCACCCGAGCGCGACATTTCGTCGCTGACGCTCTGTGTGGGGCGAAGCGGCCTGCGGATACTGAAGGAACGGCTTCAGCAGGTTCGGCGTGAGCTGCTCGAACTATCGGCGCTGGAAAGCGAGCCCGAGCAGGTCGTCCAGATCAATTTTCAGCTCTTTCCCCTGAGTCGCGTTTCGAAGCGCGGAGGAATTCGGTGACGAATGGCAGCCAGCCCGGCATGCTACCGCCCATGCGAGCTCGCCGCTCCGTCGTTTCTTGGTCAGCTGCGCTAGCGTTGCTTGGAGTCAGCGGCTGCACCAGCGGCACGGAGACGGGCAATCCTTCGATCACCGGCGCGCTCAGCTACACCGGCTACTCCAGCGAACCGCTGCGCTATGGCGTCCGCGAGGGCGGAGAGCTTGCGACCGTAGAACGAGCCTGGTTCGACCTGCAGGCGGTCACGGTGTCGCAAGCGGACAGCTGCGGCGTTGCTGAAACCGAGGCCTTTTCCGTGGCCGCGCTCGGGATCGGCGATCACGCGGCCGGCAATCACAACTCCACAGCGTTCGAGGCCACGCCGGGAACGTTCTGCGGCCTGACGTTGCCTTTCGTGCGCGTTCCCGCGGGCACTACGGCGGAGTTGCCCACGGAGCTGCTCGGGCATTCGATCTTGCTGGTGGGCAAGCTCGCCGACGGTACTCCGTTTTCCATCTTGAGCGACGCCGAGCCTAGCGTGCGCCTGCGCGCAGCACCGGGCGGCTTCGCGCTCTCCTCGGAGCGAAAGGACACGCTATTGGCCTTCGATTTCGCGACCTGGCTGCGCGACGTCGACCTGGCTTCGGCAGCCCAAGTCGAGGGCGAAATCGTGGTGTCGGCAAGCTCGAACAGCGCGCTGCTAGCAGCGTTCGAGAGTCACCTGGCACAGGGCGTCGCGCTGTACCTGGACCGCGACGCAGACGGCGCGCTCGATGCGGCGCCTGAGCTGTTAGCGCAACCAGAGTAGGCGCTCGGGCGAGTTCCGTATCCCGTTGAATACGGAGTCTCGCGCGGGGGCCTAGCGAGGCCGCGAGGAGAGTCCAAGACTCTGGGCGAAGCGAGGCCATGTCGGTCGCGCCAGGACGCAATTGGACGAACTCCGAGGGAAATGAATCATGAAGTACTTGCCTTTCATGTCGATGATGCTGGTCGTAAGCCACGGGCTATTGGGTTGCAGCGACGACTCGAGCGACGCCAGCCCTACCCCTTCTGGAAGCGGCGGCTCTAGCAGCAGCGCCGGTAAACCGGCGATGGGTAGCGCCGGAAAGACGACTTCCGAGGGCGGCACGAACGCCGGAAAGGCGGG
>JANNWK010000511.1:0-2055 GCA_031408355.1 Myxococcales bacterium | reverse complement strand
CCGACGGTCCGTGAGGAATCGTTGGGACCGTTTGGTTGGTAGGCCGAGGTTTGTGGCGCGGGCCTGGCCCGCGCGCGCCGCGCCCAGCTGGGTGCGCCCAGCGTGGTAGTTCCAGGTGGGACCCCTAGGTTGGGGCGTCGTGGCAGGGCGCCGCCGCAAGGGCGATGGGGCTTTCGGGTGGGGCTTTGGGCGGCGCCGTGCTCGGTACGCACGCGCGAGCCCCACTAAGAGAGGCGTTGAGGTGAGCGACGAGGCAGACTGGGCTCGCGCGTGCGTACCCGAGCCGTTTTGGAGCGGGGAGAGGAACGAGCGCAGGTCTGACTCGAGCTTCGCCCCTGATGTGGCAATGTTCGGCGACGCCTGCTCGCGGTTTCGAGATGGCGTTGCCAGTCCATTCAACTCCTCGGAGTCACGGCTGGAACAAGACCGCGAAGCCGTGGGGGTGCGGTGTGCGGCGCGCAGGATGTCTTCGAAGCGGAGGCCGCGTTTTCGCGACACGACCAGTCCTAGCCGCCCACACAGGCCTCCGCTTCGCGCAAGAATGAGTTCGGAACCGCGGAACCGAACTGACTTCTGCGACGCGCGACCCCACCGCTGTGCGCGGGCAGCTGCCCGGGCGCGCGCGTGCCTGGCACGCACCAAAAAACCAGGCCTACCAGCCCCAATACCGCCGACGGTGACTTACGGACCGTCGGACACGGACACGGGCACGGGCGCGTTTACGCCGAGACCGCAGCATTCAGAGACACGCCCTAGCCGCCGGAGCTGCGCTTCACTTCGAGATCTTCCCACCGCTGTGTGAGCCGGCTGGCGTCGGCGCGCGCCGTTTCGAGCTCGCGATTCAACGTCGTGACTCGGTCGCCTCCGGCGGCGTACAGAGCTGGATCGGAGAGCTTTCCGGTGAGGGATGAAACGCGCTGCTCCGCCTCGTCGATGCGCTCGGGCAGACCGGCGAGTTCACGCTCTTCGGTCGCGCTCAGCGACTTCTTCTGGCCGCCTGGCTTGTGCGACTTCGCCTCTTGGCGAAGGGGCGTCGGAGGCAGCGAAACGGGCTTGGCGGCCGCGCGGCGTGCTTCGCGGGCCTGGGCGCGCAGGCGTCGGAAGGCATCATAGTTGCCGGGGTAGTGGACAACCTTGCCGTCCTCCTCAAAGGCGAGAATCGAGGTAGCCACGCGATCCAGGAAGTAGCGATCGTGGGTGACGATCAGGGCGGTGATGCCGAAGTCGAGCAACATGCTCTCGACGGCGCTGAGCGTCGCCACGTCGAGGTCATTGGTGGGCTCATCCATGATCACGAGGTTGGCGCTCGTGCGCAGGAGCCGCGCAAGCGCGACACGGGCACGCTCTCCGCCTGAAAGCGAGCCGACGGGTTGCCGCTGCTTGTGGCTGTCGAAGGCGAACCTTTCCAGGTACGAGCGTGGCTCGATGACTTCGCCGCCGAGCTCGATGCGCGATTGGTCGCCGGTGACGTTGTCCCAGATCGACTTCGAGTCATCCAGCCCGCTGCGCTTCTGGTCAAAGTAGGCGACCTTGGTGTTCTTGCTCAGCGCAATGCTGCCGCTCACCGGCTCAAGCTCGCCCAAAAGGGCTCGGAGCAGCGTGGTTTTCCCGGCGCCATTGGGGCCGACGACACCGATGCGGTCCCCCTGCATGACGAACAGGCTCAGGTTGCTCACCAGCGTGCGGTCGCCAAGCGCGAGCGTGACGTCGCGCATTTCAAGCAACGTCTTGCCGGTCCGCACCACGTCGACCTCGAAGGTCACCTTCTGTTCCTGTTTGGGCTTGGGCGCTCGAATGGCCGTTTCGGCGCGCTCGACGCGCGCTTGCTGCTTGGTGGTCCTCGCCTTGGGCATGCGCCGGAGCCAGTCCAGTTCCGTGCGTAGGAAGTTCTGGCGATTTTGTTCGGCGCGCGCGACGTGCGCCAAACGCTCGGCTTTCTGCTCCAGGTAGCGTTGGTAGCCGCCGTCGTAGCTAAAGGCTTCGCCATCGGCGACTTCGACCGTACGCTGCGCGACGTTGTCGAGCAGGTAGCGATCATGGGTGATCAGCAGCACC
>JANNWK010000510.1:0-2196 GCA_031408355.1 Myxococcales bacterium | reverse complement strand
CTCAGCGGTCGTGAGATTCTCGTGGTAGCGCTTGTTGACCTGCATGACTGGTGCCGTCCCGCACGCCGCGAGGCACTCGGCAGTGCGCAGCGTGATGCGCCCATCCTTCGTCGTCTCGCCGACGTGAACACCCAGTCGCTTCTCGCAGTGCTTGACGATGTCCTCCGCGCCGCGGAGCGCGCATGACAGCGTGTGACAAACCCAAACCTGGTGCTTGCCGGGCTTATGTTGGTTGAACAACGTGTAGAAAGTGACGACGCCCTGAACGTGCGCCGTCGAAAGCTCCAGGCGCTCTGCCACGAAGGCGACGACGTCTTCCGACACCCAGTTCTCGTTGGCCTCCTGGCACAAGTGCAGCATGGGAATGCATGCCGCCATCTTGTTCGGGTACCGAGAAAGGACGTCTGCGAGCTGTCGCTCTTGCTCTGCGTTGAGAGCGAATGCCATTAACGTTTCCGGGGCTTGTCTCGGAGCTATTTCCGAGCTCGGGTTGTGCTGAAATCTCTTGAGAATTTGCCCGGGGGCCGGGCCGGCGAGGCGAACCGTAGTGATCCGCAAAGCAGGGTGTCAAGGAGGATGCGGTGGGGCGATTTTTCGAGGCTCGGACCGTACGTCGCTCTTGAGAAATTGACCTGAGCGTGTGTAGGCTCTGTTCCCCCTGTTACCTCTGAGGGAGGTCACCTAGTGTTTTGTCCGAACTGTGGGACTGAGAACGAGGAAGCTGCGACAACCTGCAAGAAGTGCGGGTTCAGCCTAAAAGGCGCCGCTGCCCCGAAGTTCAAGGGAACGATGCTGATGATGAATGCGCCTGCCGGGCTCCGGCCAGGCGCGCCAGCACCAGCTGCACCAGCTCCCGGGCCGGCGGCCCCTGCGCCGGCCATGGCGGCTCCGCCAGCAGCGGCCCCTCGGCCCAATCAGCTGAAGGGAACGATGCTCGGTGTCGCCCCTCCGTCGATGGGGGCTCCGCAGCCGCAAGGAGCCGCGCCGGCCCCCAGCGCGTTCGGGCCGCCGCCGACAGGCCCGGCCCCTGGAGGGTTTGGGCCACCGCCTGCTGGGTTCGGGCCTCCGCCAGGCGGCCCCGCCGCCCACGCGCCCAATCCCTACGGTCCACCGCCGGGTGGAGCCGCGGCGCCTCCTCCTCCCGGAATCGTCGACCATCGCGTCAACCCGCTCGGGGGCACGATGGTGGCGGACTCTGCGACGTTCAATAATCCCTACGCTCAGCCTCCGCAGGCTGGATACGGCGCTCCGCCAGGCGCCCCCCCGCCAGGCTTCGGGGGCCCTCCGCCCGGTGGCTACGGCGCCGCGCCGGATCCTGCCGGCGGCCCCCCTCAAGGTGGATACGGCGCGCCTCCAGCGGGCGGCTATGGCGCGCCTCCTCCTCAAGAGGGTCCTCCGCAGGGTGGCTACGGTGGTCCTCCGCAAGGTGGCTACGGTGGTCCTCCGCAGGGTGCCTACGGTGGTCCTCCGCAGGGCGGTCCGCCCCAAGGTGGCTACGGCGGTCCTCCGCAGCAGGGCGGTTATGGCGCTCCTCCCCCGCAGGGCGGTTATGGCGGTTCTCCGCAGGGCGCCGCCTACGGGACCGCCGCGCTCGGTGCACCGGGGGGCTTCCCCGGTGGCGGTGCGCCAATGGTCGCCACAGGCGGACGCGGCCCCATTGGGCAAACACGCAATCCGATCATGGTCTTGGTGGTCGGCTCGGTTTGCTTCGTCTACGCGATCATTCAGCTGTGGGGCATGCTGAACGAGCTCAAAGCCTTCCGCGGGAAGGACGACATCAACCCCATCCTGTTGTTCGTGCCGATCCTGAACCTCCTGCTCCTGTGGGGGCTACCCGCCAAGGTGCTGGAAGCCAAGCAGATGGCGGGCGTACCGAACGCGCAGGTTCCTCACCCCATCATGTACCTGCTGCTCGGGGGCTACTTCCTCCCGACAGACCTCAATGAGGTCTGGCAAGCGGCAGGCGGCGGGCAGCGACAATAGCCCGGGGCCGAGCGGCTCATCCCCCAACGGCGCCTCTCGGCGCCGTTGGGCTTTTGTGGGTCCGGGATGCGCTAAGTTGGCTCTTCGTGCGAGTTGCTGGCCGATCGCTCCTTGTCCTTTCGCTCGCGGCCCTTGTGGGTATCGCGGTTTGGAGCGGATTCCCGCTTTGCCCGATGGCCAGCACGTTGGGCATTCCCTGCCCCGGCTGCGGGC
>JANNWK010000509.1:0-6928 GCA_031408355.1 Myxococcales bacterium | reverse complement strand
CGCCTCCATGCGAATGCCCAGCTTGGAGCACAGCTCGACCGTGGCGCTGCGCTGCAGGAACGGCGTCAACTCCAGCTGGTTCACCGCCGGCAGCACCTTGGCCACGCCCACGAGCTCCTGCAAATGCGGAAGCATGAAGTTGCTGACGCCGATCGAGCGCGCTCGTTTGTCGGCGAACAGTTGTTCGAGCGCGCGCCACGACTCCAGGCGCAGGTTGGCGACGGGCCAGTGAATCAAGTAGAGGTCGACGTATTCGAGCTTGAGGCGCTGCAGGCTGGCGTCGAAGGCCCGCAGTGCCTCATCGTAGCCGTGGTTCTGATTCCAGAGCTTGGTGGTGACAAACAACTCCGTCCGCGAAATCCCTGACTCCGAGAGGGCCGCTCCCACCGAAGCCTCGTTGCCGTACACGGCGGCCGTGTCCACGTGCCGATAGCCCGCAGCCAACGCTGCTGCGACCGCGCGCTTGGTGGCGCCCCCGGACTGCCACACCCCAAGCCCGACCTGCGGGATGTGGGCCCCACTGTTCAGACTGATGAACGCGCTCGAAACATTCTGTGTCATGACCCTCCCGCGAGCCTACTCCAACTACGCCTGTAGGTTCGAGTGGGTGGCGGCGCGGCCTGGCAGCCGTTTGCTCGGGCCCTCCGGTGCCCTTCAGTGACCTCTCGGCCATTGCTTTGAGCGTTCTCCGAGCGCTCTGCGGTTGACACACGGGGCCTACCGTGACGTGTTGCTTGCGTGTCGGACACTTCAGTCCGGCTCGTTAGGAGTGATATGCCGGCCAACGTGAAAGACCGCTCGCGGGTCAGTGTAAGCGAAGCCTCGGAAGTGACGTACTGGTGCGGGAAGCTAAGCTGCTCCGAGACGCAGCTGCGCGCCGCCGTGAAGATGGTCGGCGTCACGGTGAGCAAGGTCCGCGCGCATCTGGCTCAGCGCCGCTAGCGTCGGTCAGCTGCCCGAGCCGCTCAACCGAACTGCACCGACCGTCGCGTGAACGCCCCATCCATCCACCACCCGGTGATGGGGAAGGTCGTTGGCGGCCGCTCGTCGGAGGCAGCCCCGGCGGTCACCAGCACCGGCGCGTAGTGCTCCCAGGTCGGCAGCGCCATCTGCGCGCCCGGCGCTCGAACCTGAAAATCGATCAGCGCGTCCACGTCGAAGCGGGAAAGCGCGCCTGCTGCCCAATCGTCGAACTCTTTCGCCCAATCCGGCGTGCCAGGACGAAAGGCGTAGCGCATGTTGTGCGTCAGAAAGCCGCTCCCAAACACGAGCACGCCCTCGTCCCGGAGGGGCGCCAGAGCCTGCCCGAGCTTGAAAAGCTCCTGCGCGTCAAGGCCAGGCATCGAGACCTGCAGCACCGGGACCTCCGCGCTGGGGTACATGGCGACGAGCGGCACATACGAGCCATGATCGAGACCGCGCGTGGGCTCATCGGCAACGGCAATGCCTCGCTTATGCAGGAGCTCGCGCACGCGAGCGGCGAGCTGTGGCGCGCCAGGGGCTGGATACTGGGTCTGGTAGTAGCGCTCGGGGAAGCCGGAGAAATCATAGACGAGCGGCACCGTCCGAGTGGCACCCACGGTGGTCGGGCGCGCCTCCCAGTGTGCCGAGACCATCAGGATGCTCTTGGGGGTCGGCATGGCCTTCGCCCAAGAGGCGAGCTCGCCCATCCACGCGGCATCGTCGAGCAACATCGGCGCGCCGTGCGCCGCAAAGATGACAGGCATTCGGCCGCTCACGGGCTTCTTTGGGCTCTCGGTCTGGGTCGTCATGGGTTCTGGCTTCCGCCCCGAGCACGAGACTGCCATGAATGGCAGCGCCCCGAACCCGCCAAGTAGCTCTCGTCGGTTCATCGTTCTTCGCTTGTCCGCAAATCTCCTCGAGATGCGAGATATTGTAGCATCAGGACCACGCGACTCGCCGTCAACTCGGGCTAGCTAGCTAGGAGGTCGTAGACTCCATGCCAAGGGCCCCTATACTGTCGAGCAGTGGCTAACGAGGCGCTCGTCAGGTCGGTCAAAGAAATCGCCGGTGCATCCAAGGCGGGTGATACCGAGGCAGCCTACCGGGGCTACCGCGACCTGTTCGCGAGCGATGCGTTCTCGTCCTACCGGGTCGAGGACCAGCGCCAAGCCTTGCGCCTGATGATCGCGGCAAAGGGGCTTCCTATCAAGCCGAGCCCCGCGATGAGCGAGGCCTACGCCAGCGCGGTCAGCTGTCTCGCGCGCCTGTTGCCCCTGGGTGAAGCCGCCGACCACGAGCTGCTCGGTATGTGTCAGGTCATGCTCGGCGACGAAGCCAGCGCCAGCGCAACCTTCAAGGCCGGGCTCGCCATCGAACGCGAGCGAGATCCGCAGTCCAAGCTGTGCGGGGCATTGATGAAGCGCGTCTCGATGGTTTGAGTGCTCAGGCGTGGTGGTGGAGGCCCCGCCAACGCTCGATGGCGCCCCAGGTTCCTGGAACGCGGCTGTCGTCGCGCTCGGCGTCGAGGGCTTGCCTCGCCGCCTCGGCGAACGACAAGCGCTGCGGATGGCCGATGAGCTGCCAAAATCCGTCATCTTGTGCGAGCAGGTCCTCGGTCAGTCCGACCACCACCTCACGCGCCACCGACCACTGCGCTCGCGTGACGAAGCGCACCCATAGGGATGACAAGCGCGGCGACAGCAGTGGCAGCTCGAGCATTCGCGGGCGAGGAAAGCGCATGACGCGCGCGGTCTCCTCCAGGATTTCCTTGCCGGAGAGCGTGACCGGTCCGGGGAGGTCGAACCATGCGCTCGCCGTGAGCGGCAGCTGAAGGGCCCGCACCAGCGCGACCACGACGTCGTCGATCGAGATCGGCTGGGTGCGTGATTTCAACCAGCGCGGCAGGACCATGAACGGCAGGCGGGCCGCCAAATCGCGGACGATGAGCCAGCTGAGGCTGCCGTGCCCGACGATCATACTGGCCCGCAGCTCGATCGTCTTGACCGAACCGGCACGCAACGCCTCGCCCACGTCGAGCCGGCTGCGCAGGTGATCGGAGCCCGGCCCCGTCGGCGCCACGCCGCCGAGGTACACAATGCGTTCGACTCCGGCTGCGGCTGCCGCCTTCGAGAAGTTCGCCGCCGCCAGCACCTCGTGCCGATGGTAGTCGGCGCCCTCGCCGATCCCGTGCACCAGATAGAGCGCCGCTCGGCAGCCACTCAGCGCAGCGGCGCATGAAGCCTGGTCGCCGACATCACCCTCCACCCACTCGAGGTCGGGCTGGAGGCGGCGTGCGCGCGCGGCATCTCGGGTGAGGCAGCGCACGCGCCACCCCTCTGCGGCGAGCGCAGGCCGCACCGCGCCACCGACGAACCCGGTCGCGCCGGTCAGAAGCAGCGATGGCTCAAGCATGGTGAGTCGAGGGCGCCCTCATCCGCCAATGAAATAGCTACGATTTGGTCGCCTTACAACTTGTAAACGCCCGAATCGGCCACCATGTAGGCATAAAGGACGCCTGAATGCGCGCGCTCAACGCTCAGACAACCGGCAGCTTCGACATCGAGGTCTTCTACGACGGCGAGTGTCCGCTCTGCATGCGGGAGATCAGCCTGCTCCAGCGTCGCGACCACGGCCGGCGGATCCGTTTCGTCGACATCGCCGCGGACGACTTCGATGCCGCCGCCGTCGGTCTGACCTGGACGACCCTGATGGACCGGATCCATGGCCGCCTGCCCGACGGCACGCTAGTCGAAGGCGTCGAGGTGTTCAGGCGTCTGTACGCTGCCGTCGGCTTCGCGCGGCTCGCAGCGCTGACGCGCTTGCCAGGCATCGCACAACTGCTGGACCTCGCTTATCACGTCTTCGCCAAGAATCGACTCCGGCTCACGGGGCGGTGCGTGGACGGCGCGTGCGAGCTCCACACCAAGCCGCGCAAGCCGCAGGTGAATCCGAAGTGACCAGGAGCACCATTGTCTGGTTTCGCGGCAAGGACCTGCGGCTAGCCGACCACGCGCCGCTCACGGCCGCACACGCCACCGGCGAGGTCATCCCGCTGTTCGTGCTCGACCCCTACTTCTTCGCGCCCGCCCGGGCCCGCGAGCTACCCCACCGGATGCAGTTTCTTCTGGATTCACTGCGCGCGCTCGAAGCCGCGCTGGCAGAGCGTGGTTCGCGCCTCGTCGTCGTCGCGGGCAAGAGCGTCGAGGTCGTCCCTCGCCTGGTTCACGAATGGAAAGCCGATCGCGTGGTAGCCCAGCGCTGGGTCGAGCCCTTCGCCCGCGAGCGTGATCGTCGCGTACAGGAGTCCCTCGGCAGCAAGTTCGAGCTGTACGAGGGAGAGACACTCACGCCGCCGGGCACGCTACGAACGGGAGCGGGCAAGCCGTACTCGGTGTTCAGCCAGTTCGCGCGGACGTTTCATCGCGCCGCGACGATCGGTCGGCCGCTGCCGTCGCCGAGGGCGCTGCCGCCGGTGCCGAAAGGGCTGCTCGCCCACGCAACGTCCATCCCGACCTGCCAGGAACTCGGCATCGAGCCCAATCCGGCCATTCTGCCCGGAGGGGAGCAAGCGGCGAAGGCCCGGCTACGTCGGTTCTTGCGAAGTGCCGCGGCCGCGTACCCAAAGCACCGCGATCGCATGGACCTTGCCGGAACGAGTCGGCTGTCAGTCGACCTCAAGTTCGGCACCCTTTCGGCGCGCCAGGTGTGGACGGCGGTGGCGAACGCCCTCGAAGAAGCACCGGCGGCGGGTTCGTTCCTGAACGAGCTCGTCTGGCGCGAGTTCACCCACAGCACCCTGTGGGATCGGCCCGAGCTGCTCGAGAAACCCTTTAGGCCTGGGTTCGTCGGCTTCCCTTGGAAGAATGACGGGAAGCTTTGGCAGGCATGGGTCGTCGGCAAGACAGGATACCCAGTGGTGGACGCAGCTTCGCGCCAGCTTCTCGGCGAGGGCTTTGTGCACAACCGCGCGCGGATGCTTTCGGCCAGCTTCCTGACCAAGCACCTGCTCATGGACTACCGGCGAGGCGAGGCTCACTACATGAAGCACCTCACCGACGGCGACTGGGCGCAGAACAACTCAGGGTGGCAGTGGTCGGCCGGCTGCGGCTGCGACGCTCAGCCCTATTTTCGCATCTTCAACCCCGTCACGCAGGGCGAGAAGTTCGACCCAGAGGGCGACTACGTACGCCGCTGGGTGCCGGAGTTGGCGCGGATGCCCGCTCGCTACATCCATCGCCCCTGGGAAGCTCCCGACGCCGTCTTGCGCGCCGCGGGCGTTCGCCTCGGCGAGACCTATCCGCGACCCATCGTCGATCACCGTTTCGCTCGCGAACGATTCCTGGCCGTGGCGGCCCGGCACCTGAAAGCGCCAGGCGGGGCCTCGACGCGACCGCTCCCTCTGCGCTGACGCACTCAAGCCTTCCACCATTGACAGGCAGCCTTGTTGCATCTAGGTTCCTATCTGCGCATACATCGCAACTAGGAATTGATGAGCAACACCGCCCATAGCCGCACCGAGCAACGGCTCGACCACCTGAAGGCGGGAGCCAAGAAGGCGGGGGTCAAGCTCACCCATCAACGTATTGAGATCTTTAGAGAACTAGCCGAGAGCGACCAACATCCGGACGCCGACACCCTCTTCCGCGCAGTGCAGCAGCGGGTGCCGACAGTGTCCGTAGACACCGTCTACCGGACGCTCTGGATGCTCCGCGATCTGGGGCTGGTCGCGACGCTCGGTCCCGAGCGCGGCGCGGTTCGATTCGACGCGAACCTCGACCAACACCACCACTACATTTGCGTACGCTGCGGCCTCGTGCGCGATTTCGAGAGCGCCGCGCTGAACGCGCTCCGCGTCCCCGAAGCGGTGAAGGAGCTCGGCAGCGTCGCTGACGCTCATGTCGAGGTTCGGGGCGTGTGTGCGAAGTGCCTGGCCCAGCAGGCCGACGATTTCCCTGCAAGTGCGAAGCAACCATTCACCGGAAAGAGTAGCGCGTCATGAGCGATCAGAAGAAGTCAACGGCGGATGGAGCGACGCCGGGCAAGTGCCCAGTGATGCACGGAGTCCCCTCGAACGCGACCGGCGCTGGAAGGTCGAACCGTGATTGGTGGCCGAACCAGCTGAACCTCAACATCCTCCATCAGCACTCTGCCCTGTCCAATCCGATGGGCTGCGAGTTCGACTACGCCGAAGAGTTCAAGCAGCTCGACCTCAAGGCTCTCAAGCAAGATCTCTTCGCGCTGATGACGGACTCGCAAGTCTGGTGGCCAGCCGACTACGGCCACTATGGGCCGCTCTTCGTGCGCATGGCTTGGCACAGCGCCGGCACCTACCGCACCGGTGACGGTCGCGGCGGGGCCGGCACTGGCACGCAGCGCTTCGCGCCGCTCGGCAGCTGGCCGGACAACGTCAACCTCGACAAGGCGCGCCGCCTGCTCTGGCCTATCAAGCAGAAGTACGGCAACAAGATCTCCTGGGCCGACCTGATGGTCCTCGCGGGCAACTGTGCGCTTGAGTCGATGGGCTTTCAGACCTTCGGCTTCGGCGGTGGGCGCGCGGACGTGTGGGAGCCCGAGCAAGACATCAACTGGGGCACCGAGAACTCCTGGCTCGAAGACAAGCGCCATGCAGGCGAGCGAGAACTGGAAAATCCGCTGGCCGCCGTGCAGATGGGCCTGATCTACGTGAACCCGGAAGGCCCGAACGGCAATCCGGATCCGCTCGCGGCAGCCAAGGATATTCGCGAG
The DNA here is from genome assembly GCA_031408355.1 of Myxococcales bacterium. Lineage (GTDB taxonomy): Bacteria > Myxococcota_A > Polyangia > Polyangiales > Polyangiaceae > PMG-095. The sequence continues at coordinate 220 of JANNWK010000509.1, read as the reverse complement.
ACGTTCGCTCGCATGGCCATGAACGACGAAGAAACGGTGGCGCTGATCGCCGGCGGTCACACCTTCGGCAAGACCCATGGCGCTGGCGATACGTCTCTGGTCGGCCCAGCGCCGGAGGCCGCCAGCATCGAGGAGCAGGGCCTCGGTTGGAAGAGCAAGTTCGGCACGGGCAAGGGCGGCGACACGATCGGCAGCGGATTGGAAGTGGTCTGGACGACGA
>JANNWK010000508.1:0-8497 GCA_031408355.1 Myxococcales bacterium | reverse complement strand
CTGGTCGGCAGGGCCCATGCCGCCATCGACCTCTCCGACGGACTGGCCGGCGACCTGCGGCAGCTGGCGGTGGCCAGCCGTGTCAAGGCGGTGCTTGAGCACTCGCTGCTGGCAGATCTGGTTTCTCCGGCTCTTTCTGAGCTTGCTGAGCTGCTAGGCGAAACCGGCACGGCCCTGGTCCTGACTGGCGGTGAAGACTATGCGCTGCTTTCGGCTGGCCCCAAGGCTCGGAGGCCCCCAGGAGTGAAAGTCGTTGGTAGAATAGAGCGTGGTCGCGGATCGGTGCTTGAGCTCGAGACTGGACGGCGCCTGGCGCTGGGGCCGAGCTTCGATCACCTACGTCGCTAGCGTCGCCTTCTGCCTGGTGGCCTGTTCGTCTGGCGGTGACTTGCCTGCGGCGCGTCCTGCTGAGCTCGAGCCGCCGCTGGTGGATCCCGTCGCGCTGCGCCTGCCGTTCTTGGTTGACGACTATTTCGTGCCCAACGGCTGTTTTGGCGACGCCAACTGTCAGGGTGACGTTATCGATATCAGTGGACGAGCGTGTGAGGATCGAGCCTTTGCCGGGCGATCCACCTCGTCGCAGAGCGTTTGCCGGCGGTTCCGCTACCGGCCACTGCCCTCGGACGCGCCGGGCTACGTTGGCTTTCTGGGCGTGCTGTTTCAGGACGTCGGAGCGTTGGAGAACAGCGAGATCGGCCGCGTGCGTGGGATCCCGGTGGAAGCCGGAGCTCGGCGAGTGGTCTTCTCCGCGGCCTCCGGTGCGGCTGGGGTGGCGGTGCTCTTCCGCGCCGGTGGGGCTAACAATTGGGAGGGGCTGAGCGATCCTGCGTTCCCCTATCGCGATGATTTTTCAAGTTCGCTCGAGGTGACACTCAGTCGTGACTTTCAGCAGTTCGAGCTCGATCTGTCCCAGGCCAGCTACGCCGAAGTCGTTTCGCCCTTCGGCTGGGCTCTCGAATCGAGTGGCAGCATCGAGCCTGTCGATCTGTACATTGATGATTTGAGGTGGGAGTGAGAGGCGCGGCGGTTTGTTTCGGTAGCGCGCTGCTCCTGCTGAGTTGTCAGGGGCAGGACGCGTACCTGGGGACCCGTCGCACGGCCTACGAATGCGGCAAACGTTGCGCCATCGAGCAGGGCGCGCCGAGCGACGCGGGCGAGTGGTTCTCCAATCCAGTGGCAAGGCTCGGCGAAGCTCCCAAGATCGTTTACCCCTTGCCCGGTTCGATCCACCCGCACGATCTGCGACAGCTCACCGTGCAATTCCGACGTGGTCGTAGCGACTTTTCGGTGTTCCGACTGCGCGTCACCGCCCGAGCCTCTGGCGTCGAGTATGACTTCTTCGCGCCCTGCTTAGCGGTCGCTGGAGATGGCTGCCGGTTTGTGCTGCAGGGGCCGCTATGGGACGCCGCTCGGGCGGAACTGCTCGGCAAGCCCGCGGAAATGAGCGTGACCGGGTCGACGGCCCGAGACGGCGTATTGCTCGTCAGCCAAGCTGTTCCGCTCACGGTGACGCCTAGTCAGCTTCAGAACAAGGGGTTTTACTACTGGACCAGCGTGCCTCGGTATTCGGGCATTCCGGGGGATCAGGACACCGGGATCTTTCGGCTGCCATTCGGCGCCGATCGGGCAGAGCCGTTCATCATGCCGGAGTCGGCGACGAACACTCGCCAGTGTGGCGCGTGCCACAGCGTGAGCCGTGACGGCAGCACGATTGCCTTTACCGCGCGCAACAACGACAGCACCGCCGATCAGCGCAGCGGCGTGCTGGTGGTCACCACCACAGCCTCACCCGAGAAGCCCTTCATTACGCCAGCGCTCGACGCGACCTACAACAGCTCGATGATGGCGCTGACCTCGGATGGTCGGCGGGTGCTCGTGGCCTATGACGAGCAGCTGGCCTTGCTCAGCTCGGATCAGGATGGCTTTTCCAATTTTGCGGCCGGGGACGTGATCACGCGCGTGACCCGCGCTCAGTTGGGCGGGAAGCTTGGTTACTTCCCCGAGTTTTCACCCGACGACGACGCCGTCGTGGTCACGCTCACCGACCAACCGGATTCCGCCATCGCCGTGCGGTCCGGCGATATCGCCGTGCTTGATTTTGACAAGCTGAACGCGACATTCAGCGCGCCCAGAGTGCTGGTCGCCGGGACCGAGCTCGAGTTTCATTTCTATCCGACCTGGTCGCCCGACGGCGCCTATGTCGCTTTCGCCTCCGCACCCCGTGAGCTCGACGAACAGGGAGCACAGCGCAAGAGCTACGATCAGAAGCGGGCGAGGCTCCGCCTGGTGGCGCGGGCGGGCGGACCCGTGATCGAGTTGGGCAACGCCACCCACGCCGCTGATAGCTGGTCCACGTTCCCCAAGTTTGCGCCCTTCGCGGCAGAGGAGCAGGGAGGCCTGATGTTCCTGACCTTCAACAGCAAGATCGACTACGGCCTGGTACTGCAAAATAGCGCGATGGCCAGCGACGCTGGGCGCCTTGCGCAGCTTTGGATGTCAGCCATCGATGTGGCCAGGTTGCCGGCTGATCCCTCGAGTCCCCCGCTCTGGCTGCCATTTCAGGATGCCACGCAGTCGAGCCATTTGGGCTTTTGGACGAGTGACGTGAAGTGCCGCACGGACGTTGGCGGAGGTACCGGTTGTGACGTGGGGCAGGTGTGCGAGGACGCCGTGTGTCGCGTGATAGTGAAGTAGCTTCGGCGCTTCCGGCCTGTTAGCGCGCGCCGGTTAGTTTTCGCAGGCGTGCGGCGTACGGGCTTTGTGGATCTCTGGCCAGGAAGCTCTCCGCCAGGGACTTGGCGCGCAGCGTGTCGCCCGTGGCCTGCAACGCCTCGATGCGCACGACGCCAGCCTCTGCGCCCAACAGGGGTCGCGGAAAGCGCTGAGCATAGGTAGCAAGCTCGCTCAACGCCTGTCGGCCATTGCCCGACTTGAGCGCGAGCTTCGCCTTCTGCAACTGAGCTACTTCGTCCGCCAGGCTGGTCGTTGCCTTGGCTCCTGAGGCTGCGCCACTGGCAGCGGCGGGCATGGGCAACGCCGGCAGGTCCTCCAGCGCCACGGGGGCAGTCGTGTCGGCAGTCGGGGCAGGCACAGGCAGCAGCCGTTTGGCTTCTGGCACGGCCTCGAGGGGTGCGGGGAGTGCAGCGAGCGGCGCGCGCTCTGCCGCCGGAGCGGCCGGGCCAGCGCGGGTGAGCAGGACGGCTGTTGGCAGGGCGAGCGCGACCACACCGAGCAATCCCCATTTCACGCCTGCCGATAGGCCTTTGGCGGCAACCTTCGTTACCTGCGCGGCGTGGACAAGCTCGGCTGAGGCGGTTGCGGCTCCGGCCGCCGCAATGCCGGCCAGAATACGCTGTCGGCTGGCGGCCGACGGCCCCTCGCTGCGCGCTATGCGCAGCAGTGAGGTTTCGAGCTCGTCGCTCGTGGGTTCGTCAATCAAACGCGTCGACTCAGTCATCCGGCCACTCCTTGTTTGAAACCTGTGCGCGCTCGATGCCGTGTAACGGCCTGTTGAAACGCCTGGCGAGCGCGCCGCAAGCGTGAACCGACCGTGCCAACCGGGATCTCGAGGGTAGCCGCGATGTCCTGAATCGAGATCTCCTCGATTTCGAACAGCACGAACACTTCGCGCAGATCTTCCGGCATGTCGGCCATGACTTGATCCAAAAGGGTGCGAGCGCGGAGCTGGTCCGAAAGCTCGTCCTGAGAAACGCTGGGCTCTTCCGGAGCGTGGGAAAAATTGTCGTAGGCGCTCTGGCGGCGACGGATCGACCGCCGTGCGTTGGCCGCGATGCGCGCCGCCGTGGCAAAAAGGAAAGCCCGTTCGCGGTCTTGTGGCACGGAAGTCAGCTTGTTCGCTGCGACCAGGAAGACCTGCTGGGCGGCGTCGTCTGCGTCAGCCGCAGGCACGCCAAAGCGCCTGAGGCAGCGCCACACGAAATCTAGATGCTCTTGGGCGACGCGCGTCAGGCGCGCCGAATCGATGGCCATCGGGCTCCGTTCCGCTAAGGGTGCACGGCCGCTATCGGTACCAGCAAGGTGCTCAAGCGGGATCGCCATCCCACGGCGAATTCCCGAGGGGGGACACGGCGCCCCGTCGGCCTCGGAGGCTGGTATGGCACGAGCCAACGTCATTGAATTTAGGGTTTCCAGGCCAGGGGCGATTGATCACAAAAACACCCCCAAGCGTGTTTCCTGCTTAAAGCCAAAATTCGGAACTTCGTGGGCAGTCGCAAGCCGACCCACCGTGTCGGTGGTGAGGTACCGCTGTCGGTAGAGCGGCATCAGCGGGCCAGCGCTCAGCTCCAGAAAGGCGCTTGAACTCTCGAGCCGAAGCCCGAGCGCCAAGCCAAAGGCCTGCCAGGACCGCCTCGCCTCAACCGGCAGCGCCAGCCCAGAGCCTGCGGACTCGACCACGCCCGCCTCGTACGACGCCAAGAGCAGAGGGCGAGCGGGTCCCAACTTGACGATGTCCCAGGCGAGCGAGCCATGACCCAGCCATCCGCCGAAGGAGAGGGCGTTCTGCTCGGCCATCGGGAAACGCGTTGCGCCCGCCGTGACCGTGAAGCCGCGCCCCAACCCAACCAGCACCGCGACGCCGCCACCGCCGCGGAGCTCCGGAGCCCAGGCCGTCTCGAGCACCATCGCGATGCCGACGCCGAAGCGGAGACCGGGGGCGGGCGCGGGCGCTTGCTTGGCGGCGGGAGGCCGGCTTGAAGCCACGCTCGCGTCGGGGCTGCCCCTCGGCGGCTCCGTCGGCCCGGTGGTGTCGGTTGCTGCTTCGGGAAGCCCCAGCGCGTCAGGATCGATCGTGAGCGCCACGGCGATGGCCAAGGCGCTTGCCACCTCCTGACAGTCCTTCCCCCGCACCTCACGCGATGACGGGTTCTCGCTGGCGCCCGAGATGAACCGGCCCACCACCTCCGCCCCGCGCGCTTCGAGCTCGACACGAATACGCCGTGCCCCAGCTGCCTTCGTGAAGCGCGCCCTGCCCGTTAGTTTGGAGACTTCGACCTGAAACTGCTGCTCACTGGGACAACCCGCCTGCGGCATGGCTTCAAACGTGAGCCACACCACTTCCACGGGCTCGACCTGAGCGACGCTTGTGCGCGCGGCGAGCGAGAGCACCGCTACTGACATGGCCGCGCCCAGCGCGGCGCGCGGCATCAGCGGCACGCAGTGGGCATGTTGGCACCGCCAAGCTTGCCCGCGACCGCCGCCAAGATGGCACCTGAGCCCTGCCCACCTTGGACCATGGCCATGCACAGCTGCCCTGCCTGCGTCATGTACAGGTTGTTCGGCGGTGGCGCGCTGGCGGCGTTCTGCAGCAAGGCCTTGCAGCAGTTCGTCAGGCTAGGCCCCGCCACGCCGCCACCGGGTTTCTTGCCGGCGTCGGGCGCGGAATCCACCGGGGCGGGCTCCGGTGCGAGCTCAAGCGGGGCGGTGGGCGTCGCCACCGCGGCCGGCGCCGCCGAAGGCAGCGGGGGCGGCGGCTCATCCTTCTTGCAGCCATAGGATGAGATCACGAGAGGCAAAACAAACCCGGACGCAATGATCGCAACGACCGGACGGAGCGGCTTCATGGGCATCGTTTTAGCTTAGACGTCCCAAAAGCGGAAGCGCGCTAAAATAGCAGCCAATTCTGCTCATTTTGTTCGGGATTTTTCGCGCCCGCTCGAGGGACAGCCGCGCCTTGTTAGCTGCAGCCCATGGAGTTGCCGCAGTTCAGGCACTTGTAGCAGGCGCCATTTCGGACGGTGATATGGCCGCAGCCGTCGCAGACCGGGGCGTCGCCCATCATCTCCTCAAGCTGCGCATCGAGCGCACCGTGCCCTTCGCTACTGAAGGCCTTGGCAACCGCCTGCTTGCTGGCCGGAGCCTCTGGCGGAATGGACGATGGGCTAGGGGGAGCGATGGACGTCGCCGAACCGGCGTCGGCAGCGACCAGCCGCGGCAACGACGGATCTTCGATCGCCACGGCGTCTTCAGCCGGCTTCACTTGGGCGAAATCGTACCGGCGCAGGTACTCGACGCCCAGTACTCGAAAGATGTAGTCGACGATGGACGTCGAGAACTTGATGTTCGGGTGGCCCGAGACCACCCCGTGGGGCTCGAAACGCGTGAACGTAAACTGCTCCACGAAAGTGGACAGCGGGACGCCGTACTGGATACCGACCGACACCGCCATGGCGAAGCAGTTCATGAGCGAACGGAAGGCGGCGCCCTCCTTGTGCATGTCGATGAAGATCTCGCCGAGCGTGCCGTCCTCGTACTCGCCGGTGCGAAGGAACACCTTGTGCCCGCCGACGTGGGCCTCCTGCGTGAACCCGCGGCGTTTCTGGGGCAGACGCAGGCGTTGCCCTTGGGCGCGCGCTTGACCCGGCTGCCCTTGAAGCTTGGGCAGGGCAGCGGCCAGGGCAGCTTTGGCTTCCGTTTCCGCGGTCTGTTCTGCGCTCTCGGTCTTCTCTTGGCTTGAGGTCGAGAGCGGCTGTGAGGCTTTGCAGCCGTCACGGTAAAGAGCCACCGCCTTCAACCCCAGCTTCCAGCCTTCTTCGTAGATCTGTCGGACGTCTTCGACGGTCGCTTCGTTGGGCAGGTTGACGGTCTTGCTGATCGCGCCGGAGAGGAACGGCTGGGCGGCGGCCATCATCTTCACGTGGGCCATCGGCGCGAGATAACGCTCGCCGGTGCGGCCACAGCGATTGGCGCAGTCGAAGACCGCGTAGTGCTCGTCCCGCAGGTGGGGCGCACCTTCTATCGTCATGCGTCCGACCACCGTATCGTTGGCCTCGGCGATCTCCTGCGAGCTGAAGCCGAGATGTTTCAGCAGGCTGAAGCCCGGCTGACCCAACTTCGCGACCGAGACGCCGAGCCGCTCGTAGGCCTCTCGACCCACCACCCACGGTGCAAAGGCCAGGCTCAGATCAAACACGCCCGGTAGCGCGGCCTCGATCTTGCTCAGATCCTCGTCAAGCAGGCCCTTCTGCTTCAGCGCGGCGCGATTGGTGTGCGGCGCGCCAAGCAGGGTGTTCGTGCCTGAGACATAGGCGACGATTTCACTGACCTGCGCCTCCGAATAACGCAGACGCCGAAGCGCTTCGGGCACGGACTGGTTGACGATCTTGAAATAGCCACCGCCGGCGAGCTTCTTGAACTTCACCAGCGCGAAGTCAGGCTCGATACCGGTGGTGTCGCAATCCATAAGCAGCCCGATGGTGCCCGTGGGCGCCAGCACCGTGGCTTGCGCGTTGCGATAGCCGAACTTCTCACCCTGCTTGACCGCGCTGTCCCAATCCTCCGAGCCGGCGCGCCACAGGTACTCTGGGCACAACTCGCGATCGATGGCGTAGGCCGCCTCTTGGTGCTGGCGCATGACGCGCAGCATGGGCTCACGGTTCTTGGCGAAGCCCGCGAAGGGGCCCTTGCTGCTGGCGATCTCCGCGCTCATCGCAAAGGCGCGACCGCACAGGATTGCGGTGAGAGCCCCCGCCATGGCGCGGCCCTTGTCCGAATCGTAGGGGATGCCTTGCAGCATCAAGAGCGTGCCGAGGTTGGCGTAGCCAAGGCCTAGCGGGCGGTAGTCGTGCGAGTTTTTGGCGATGCCTTGCGTGGGATAGCTCGAGAAATCCACCAGAATTTCCTGGGCAGTAAAGAAGATATCGACGGCGTGCCGGTAGCCGTCGACGTCGAATTGGCCCTGCGCGTCCAAGAACTTCGTCAGGTTCACCGACGAGAGGTTGCAGGCCGTATCGTCCAGGAACATGTACTCGGAGCACGGGTTGCTGGCGTTGATTTTTCCCGTGTTGGGGCAGGTGTGCCAGTGGTTGATGGTGCTGTCGTATTGCACGCCCGGGTCCGCACAGGCCCAGGCTGACTCAGCGACCATCTGCCACAGGTCGTTGGCGTTATAGGTGTCGACGACCTTGCCCGTCGTGCGAGCAATAGTCTGCCACTTACCGTTCGCCGCCGCCGCACGCATGAAGTCGTCGGTGACGCGCACCGAGTTGTTCGAGTTCTGACCGCTCACCGTGTGATAGGCCTCGCCGTTGAAGTCGCTCTCGTAGCCGGCAGCGATCAGGGCCTTGGCCTTCTTCTCCTCGCGCACCTTCCACTGCACGAAATCGACGATCTCTGGGTGGTCCATATCCAGGCACACCATCTTGGCAGCCCGGCGCGTCGTGCCCCCGCTCTTGGTCGCCCCGGCTGCGCGATCGAGGACCTCCAGAAAGCTCATCAGTCCGCTCGACGTGCCCCCGCCCGACAGCTTTTCCTGTTTGCCGCGGACGGCGCTGAAGTTTGAGCCGGTGCATGAGCCATACTTGAACAGTCGCGCTTCTCTATTAACTAAGTAGTAAATGCCCATCAAGTCGTCGCTCACAGCCTGAATGAAGCAGGCCGAGCATTGCGGGCGCTCGTAGGCGTTGGCCGTCTCGCTGACGGCCTGTTCGGCATCGCTCCAGGCCCAGTTGCCGCCTGAGCCCGTGATGCCGTACTCGTG
>JANNWK010000507.1:0-6599 GCA_031408355.1 Myxococcales bacterium | reverse complement strand
GTCGCGAGCGCGCGCGGTGCGCCCCAGCGCTCGAGCCAGTTGCAGGGCGGCGCCATGACGAAGGCCAGATAGAACGCAAGCACGACCGGCACGACCACTGGACTTGCGATCCACAGTAGCGCCAACACGAGCGCCACCTGGAACAAGCGGTTGGCGCGCAGATTCAGATCCCGCACAGCTCTCGGATCCTGCTCAGCAGCTGTTGCGTATCGGTCGGTTTCTCGAAAGCATCATCCACCTGGAGCTGCCCGCGCTGATCGGCCGACATGCCGCAGAGCACGATGATGGGGATGGTTTGCCACGTCGGCTTGCTCTTCAAGGCTTCGCAGAGGTCCCAGCCGCTCATCACCGGCATCATCAGATCAGTGAGGATCAGATCGGGATCGAGTCCCTTCTCGAGCAGGGAGATGGCTTCTGCGCCGTTCTCCGCGCCCGAGGCGACGAAGCCCTCCCGTTCGAGCAGCTCGAGCACGAGCTCGCGGTTGTCCGTGTCGTCATCGACCACCATCACTCTGCAGCCATTGGCCGGTCCAACCTTCACGAGCGCCTCTGACGCAAGCGCCGTGCCACTTTCCACGCCACGAGAACGCAGTGGCCCCACAATTGCAGTCGCCTTGAGTTGGGCCTTGGGCTCAGTCGAGAAGGAGACGATATGCGAACTTCAAGGATCACGTGGCCCGCGGCAACTTGGCTTGGGTGTGGCGCGATGGCGCTGTCCCTGGCTTATTGCACGCCGCCTACCGGCGCGCAGGTCAGATAGGCGCCCTCTCCCGCGGCGGCCCCGGTCGGTTTGGCGCCCTTGGTGGGTCGTCAATGGGCGCCCGGACCCTGGCCGGCGCGAGCAGCAGGCTCGTTGAGCCGGTGTGCAGCGCGCTGGGCGGCCCGTCTCTCCCCGTTTGGCGTCGACAGCCCAGGTCCAGATGGCGCTCCACCCCTAGCGCGCGCCCTCAATGCGCGTCGAACAGCTCCGCCTGCGTTGGCTCGCCGAACTTTTTGCGGATGACGACGCTCTTGAAGAACGGCGGGCCCCGGGCGGGCGACAGCGTGGGCGGCTCAGTCGGCTCGCCCAGCCACCTGAGGTAGCGCGCGATGCCCGCGGCCGTGACGATGAAGGCGCGGAGCTTCATCCGTCCGCCGCAGCTGTCGCAATGCTCGACGTCGATTTTGAAGCTGCGTTTCAACAGCTCTTTCCAGGGGTGATACCCACAGCGATGCGTCGGACTTCGGCCTCAGCAAAGAGCGCTAGCTCCGTCGGTCCGATCGTGACCCGCAAATACACGGTGGGCGACGAAGGCATCAAAGTGGAGCCGCCCGAAGGTCGTGGCCACGGTTTGCTCGGGCAACGAACTCAAGGCAATCTATGCAACGCATGAGAGGGCCCAGCCGACGCTTGCTGCGACACTGGAGCGAGCGCTGGCCGAAGGCGCCTCTTTCCGTGGCGCGTCGCTCGGCTCACCTTGAGCGGGCGGGACGTAGCGCGGCCATTCTTGCGTACGCGCTGCTCGCGCTGCTGTCATCCGCCTGCGGCGGCGACACCGAGCGCGATCCGCGCCCGCCCGTGCTGACCGTTTGTGAGCGCTATTGTGCTTTACGTGAGCAGTGCGGGCAGGGGGGCGCGACCTGCTCGAGCGAATGCGGATGGCTCGACCAGAAAGCCAACGACCTTCACCCGAACTGCGGCGAGGCGGCCCTGCTGGGGTGTGCCCTCGACGACGCCCGACGCGTCGAATGCTCGCAGGAAGGCCTGACGTTGGAGCTCGCGGGTTGTCCGAAGCACCACCCCGGTGCGAGCTGTGCGCTGGGCTTCGAACCTGCGCGCGGGGCGTTTCAGCTCTCATTTGCCGAGGCAGACCAGGGCTCGTGCCCGTGGGTTGACGCAAGCGTTGCCGTAGGCCAGGCGGACCTTGCAGACGGCGGGGAGCCCGACGGCTTGCAGCAATTCTTGAAAGAAGCTGGCGAAGAGCGTGTCACGATCGCGGACCGCAGCGTCGAATGCTCCATCGCAGAGAGCGCAGACGGCTTCGCGCTCGCGCTCTCCATTCGCGACGGGTCTCGGCTCCTCGAGCTCAATGGGGTACTCGGTAGTGATGGCACGGGTGGACTGGCCATTGCCTACGCCGGTGACTCCACTTCGCCACGGCTCGAAAGCCCCGCCGACGCGCCCTGTAGCGTCGCGGTTCGACCTTCGCCGACCGGCGCCGAGGTGCTCGCACTTTCGACTCGTTTCGTGTGGGCCGACATCGACTGCTCTCTCTTGGCGAGCGCGACTGCCTCGAAGACGGCGTGCGCTGCCGGGGGCGCGATCCTGTTCGAAAACTGCTCGCAGCTCTGAGCGCAGGTCTAGCGTGGAGGCTAAGCCCGCTGCGCACGGACGCCGTGCTGCTGCTGGGTAACCCATCCACGAGCGGCGTAGTTTGACCACTTTCCTGCCGAGATTCCTTGTTTCGTTCCATGCACGGTTGGACGAAGCAAGCCCGCGGAAATTGACCTCAAATCACATGCGGTGCACTAGCCCGCGGCGCTTCTGCCCAGGCTTTGCAGGCGTTCAACGTATCAAGGCTGGCCCGACGCGCCGGGCTTGCCAGAGCTGCCGCTGTTTCCGTAGCTCAGCGCGAGTGTTCAACGGCGCGGAGCGACGTCGGCGTAGAGGGCGCTGAGTTGACCGCGGCCCGTGAGGTTTAGCTTGGAGTAGGCAAGCTCTAGCTGTTTCTTGACTGTGTTGGGGCTCTTCTTGAGGCGCAAGCCGATCTGCAGGTTGGACAGACCCCAAGCGGCGAGCTCGGCAACCTCTTGTTCGCGAACGCTCAAGACGCGAGTGCGCGTTACCCACGCTGCCGACGCACGGTTCCCACTACGTTCCTCGATAATGACCTGCACGACCCGCTCGGCAACCAGCGCCGCGGGGTGATCAAGGCCATGTACGATCGCGCGGAGAGGCTCGCCACCAGGGTGAGAAACTTCGAGGCTCGCAAGCTTCGCGTCGACGCAGGCGCGCACGATCTCATCGGGCAGAGACTTCGCCGTGACGGGCTTGCGCTTGAGCTGCGCCTCGCCGCGCCAGTGCGCGAGCGCCTCGCGGCAGGCGCGGTTCGCGAACACCACGCGCGCTTCGCGCACCGCGAATAGCAGTACAGCCACCGGCAACCGCGCGAGGAGCTGCTCGAAAGCGAGCCGCGCGTTGTCGCTGCGCACCCGGCGGGCAATGCGCTCGTACGCCCCGGCGATCACGCCGTGAAGGGCGAGCGCACGGGCGCGTTCGCCCGGCGTGAAGTCGCCTTGGTCCGGGCGTCGATTAACGCCCACGAACCCGCCAATGCCAGTCTTCGTCCAGAAGAAGAACGCCAGGCCGTAGCGCCAGCCCTCGGGCTCCATGAACTCACGATAGTAGGCGTTGGTGGACAGCTCCTGTTCGGAGAGCACGTCGCTCACGGTGCCTATCTGGATGCCGGGGTTCGCCCGCAGCCACGGCAAGCCCGGGTGCATCGCCCAATTGCGCGCCCACCACTCCGCGGGCCGCTCCACTGCCGGCGCGCCACGCCAGATCGCGGCGGGCCAGTCGTCTCGAAAGTGAAACGTGGCCACGATGAAGTGGTTGCTGAACTCAACGTTCAACCCGTCCACCAGCGCGCGCCAAAGCTCGTCAGGATGATCCGCACGGACTAGGAGCTCAGCTAGCGCGAGAGAAGTGCTGGGTGGCTCGGGGATAGATGCGACCATCGAGGTGGCAGGCAGCGTCACTCTAGGCGTAGGTCGTCGTCAATCGTCAGCCGGACTCCCCGCCGTGTTCGTCTACCTGACGCGGGATGGCCGCGCCGAGCGAGACGTCGCCAGGCTCGTCGCGACGGGCCGCACGAACGTCGAGATCGGCCGGCAGCTCGGCAAGAGCGCGTTGACGGTCAAAAAGCAGTTGGAGGCGGTGTTTGCCAAGGCGAGTGTCGCGAACCGGGCAGAGCTGACCGCGGTCGTCGCCGGTCTTCCGGGCAGAGCTTCGGGGAAGGCGCGCCCAGCTTGATTCCCCGCTTGGGCGCAGCGCGTGCTCGCTGAGCGCGTGCTCGCTGAGCGGCATACGCCGAACGACGTATATTGCCCTCTTGGCATCGACGAGCACGCAGGTGCCCAATAGGATGACCGAATGCGAACACCTTGGGGCCTCCCTGCGGCGCGTCCAGTGTTGATGCTCATCGCCTCCGGACTCTTGGTCGGTGGGTGTGGAAGTAGCGACACGACCCGCTCGGTACCTGAAGATACAGACCCCTGTGCGCCCCGACAAAAGCAGTGCTCGGCAGATCCGACGCTCAGCGCGAGCGAAGAGACGGCGGCTACGTTGGCTTGCCGTGAGCAGCTAGCCGGCGACTGTTCCGTCCAAGAAGCAGCTCTCGCGTGCGCCGCCGCAAACGCCAAATGCGGGCCCGACGAAAAGACAGATATCGACGCACTGCTAGCTGACTGCAAGGCCGAGCAAGCCGCCCTGATGCAGTGTCTTGCCCCAATGAATCCCGATCCCAACCCTCTTGGTGACGGCGGCCAGAGCGGAGCAGGTGGAGACGGCGGCAGACCGGCAGGCGATGGCGGGGCCGCAGGCGATGGCGGGGCCGCAGGCGCGGCACTCCTGTTCGTCAGCAACGACAACAGCTCGGCTCCCGGGGCGCTCCAGGTCTTCGCCGCTGACGCCACGGATCCGGCGGCACCGCTACGCACCATCGAAGGACCAAAGACCCTGCTGGAGAACCCGGGCCAGATGGCGTCCAAGGGAGACGAGCTGTTCGTGGTCGACATCGCGGCGCCTCCGTCGGTGCATGTATTCAAGCTGGGCGACCAAGGGGATGTGGCGCCCACTCGCTCGATCTCGGGCTCCGTCAACACCACGCTCAGCCAGCCGCAGGGCATCGCGATCGTCGGCGACGAGATCTTCGTCGGAGACCGGTACGGGATCCTCGTCTTCCCGATCGGCGCGAAGGACGACGTGGCGCCCACGCGAACGATCGCGTCCATCGGGGGCACGACGCTGAGCTACGTGGGGCAGCTGGGGACCACCGCGACTGCGAACGAGCTCATTTTCGGCGTGGGCGATGGCCTCGTCTCCTTCTCGACCACGGCCGGGGCCACGCCGCCTGCGCTCCGGACCCTCACGCCAGTCGGCCTGCGCAGTCCGTTCGCGGTCGCCAGCGGCGGGAGCAACCTCTTCGTGGCGTACCGCGATGCGAACGCCGGCTCCGGGATCCTGGCGCTGAGCGACGACGCGACGGGGACGGGGATCCGCAATCTCCAGGGAAGCCTGACGGAGCTCGATCGACCCAACGGACTCGCCGTGTTCAGCGGCGAGATCTTCGCGGCCAGCACCTCCAACGGGAGGATCCTGATCTTCAACGTCGGCGACACCGGCAACGTCGCGCCGAAGCGCAAGATCACGCTGAAGGGCGCCGGCGGCGAGCCGCCCAACCCCCGAAGCGTGCTGATCGTTCCGTGAGGGAGCCGCGTCGGCGTGTGCTCCGCCCCTAGCGCGCGCCCTCAATGCGCGTCGAACAGCTCCGCCTGCCTTGGCTCGCCGAACTTTTTGCGGATGACGACGCTCTTGAAGAACGGCGGGCCCCGGGCGGGCGACAGCGTGGGCGGCTCAGTCGGCCCGCCCAGCCACCTGAGGTAGCGCGAGATGCCCGCGGCCGTGACGATGAAGGCGCGGAGCTTCGAGCTCGAGCGCGAAAGTCCCGTCACTGAACGGCCGCTTCAACACCAGGCGCACCAGGTCGCCTTCGACCAGCTGGACGCGGTCCTGCGCGAGCGGCGGTCGCCGAGCGCAGCTTGTGTAGCGCTAGCTCTGGATCGCGATCGATGAAGCGCGGGAGATCGGCCGTGATGGCTTTGCAAACGGAGCCGTCGGCGTGCGCTTCGTCGATCGACGCGCGCACGTCGCTCCACAGCTTGTCGTAATCCACCTTTTCGCCACGCCGCTCGAGCTCGTCGACGACCGCGGCGTAGGAGGTGACCTCGCTGAGCGCGAACAGCGTGTCGATCCAGTGGTAGCGCGCGGTGTGCGGGCGAATCTTCTTGTGGTGATAAAGCTCGGTGATCTCCTCGCGCGAGAGGCGCCGCATGCCGTGGTAGCCGCGGTGCACCACCTTGTAGCGATCATTTTCAGGATGTCGCCGTAGCGCTTGTCTACCAACAGGCCACGGATCGGGAAGCGCGTGTCGTAGCGCAGCTTCTTCAAGTAGGCGGGATAGCCGCGTTTCAGCATGCGGTCGATCGTCAGCTCCACGCTGAGCGAATCCATCTCCTCTACGCTGGCGGGCGAGCTAGCTGGCGCGTTGCTGGGTGTGCTCGTTAGCGATGTGTAGGTTCGAGCAGCTCGAGCAGCGGAAAACCAGCGCTCTCGCCTCGATCGGCGGGCAGGCCGAATAGCACGCGCAGGGTGGGCGCGACGTCGGCCAGGTGGCGCGGGGCGGGTGAAGCCACGAGGCCTCGCGCTGGAATGGCCCGACCGCTGGCGACGAGCCAAACGCGCGCCGACTCGGGGTAGGGCTGGCCGTGGTCCTTGAAGGTGGCCGCCCGGCCGTGGTCTGCGGTGACGAAGAGCGCCGTCCGCACGCCGCGCTTGCCGC
>JANNWK010000506.1:0-4524 GCA_031408355.1 Myxococcales bacterium | reverse complement strand
CACCGAAGCCGGGGCCGCTCGCTATGTTCGCTGCACGGAGTGTGACGAGCAGCGCCGCGCGGTACCCGCTTCGGGGCGTGAGGCTGTTTCTATTCATTCGATCGCACCAAAGGGGTTGGCAATGGTTGCCGATTCGGCTGCTCGTCGGCGCTTACTCCGCTCACGGCTCGCAGACTCCAGGCAGCACGAGCCCTTGCGCTCGCAGTACTCCGCACCCCTCGCGGCTCGCGCCGGGTCCAGAAGCGCGAGACACCAGCCGCAGCGCTTCGGGTTAGCAATGGTTGCCGACTCCAGGCCAGTGGCCCACTGCGCGCCGAGCTGTCCCGAAGCAAAAGCCACGGCGCCCAGGTCTCTCGCCGACACGCCTCGCGCGCTGTATCGCAGCCAGCCGAGCAAGCCGCCGATGTCTTCGCGGATAGGACGAGCGTCCACGCGGCGAGCAAGCTGCGGTACGTTCTTGCGGCGCGTGGCCCGCTTCCAACCTTCGAGCAGCACGGCGGGCGACGGGAACGGCTCGGCGATGATGCCGTGCACGTGCGCTTGGCTGCCCTGCTCGCGGGCTTCCAAGAGCAAGAGGGGTCCGCACCCAAGCTTGGCAAGAAAGCGCCACAGCGAGGCGATGGCGGCCCACAGCTCGTTGGTTGAGAATCCAGGTGCCACGAGCGTGACCGTGCGCAGGCTGTCTGGGTTCAAGCGTGCCGCGAAGTTTCTGAGAGCGTCGGGCTTGAGGTCTCCGGGTCTGATGACTTCAGGCTTTGGCTCGGTCGGGGTGTCCAGAGATTCTGGGTCGGAGGTATCGGAGGCAGGCGGGGGAGTGAGGTGACTGAAGCGCGCGTGTGCACGCGCGTGAGGGCTCTCCGAATCAGCAGGATTTAAGCCGGAAGCGCGAGGGGTTGCTAACCCCTGAGGGGGGGCCGGATAGGGGTTAGCAATCCAACCCCACCCCTGCTCTGGCTCGTCAGCGGAGGCCATCAGGACAGCTCCCCCACCTCGCGCCGGAGCAGCCGCGCTTCAAACGCCGCGTCGGCGGATTCCGCGTGCGCCGCTTGCGCTTCTTGCAAGATCGCGGTCATGCGCTCGAAAAAGCGAAGAGAGGCCAAGCCCTCGGCCAGTTGGCTCGCGGGGGTTGCGGTAGCTGGCAGCTGCAGAACGGCCGCAGCCAGCTCGTCGCCAAGCCGGTCCATGGCCAGCTTCACGCGGTCGTTACGGGCCACCGCTCGGTCCATGCGCTCGACGGCGGCTAAGTGCCTCGCGCGTGTGTCGGGGTCGTCTAAAGGCTTCATGGGGGTGTCCGAAGTAGGGGAGGGAGCCGGGGCGGGCAAAATGAGCTCACCCCGGCTGGCCCGTCACTCCACTACCCGCAGTCGCGTAGGCGCCTGCGCACGCTTGGCTTCGTCGTGGGCCGCAGCGAGCGTGCCAGCCAGAATGACTCGTACAAGGTCGTGAGCGGCTTCGTCGTCGGTGCCGGGGGGCACCTTGAACAGAATTGATTTCGTGTAGTCGGCAGACTCGCCGCTACGGGGCCAGCTGCCGACGGCGGCAACGTCAACACCATGTTGAGCAAGCTGCTCGATCAGCGCACCGAGCTCTCGCCGGGCGTCATCCCCCTGGCACGGGTTGTTGTGGTAGACGCAGACGTACGCATCGGGCTTGTCTTCGATGATGTACGTCCCGCGGCGACTCGGAAAATTCTGCTCGTAGGCCTCACGTGCACATGCGAGGGCGAGCGTTGCCAGGGTGGCGGTTTTCGTTTTCTTTGCTACGTTACTTTTCATCGTATCTCCGTTCGGTGTGAAGCAAGGCGCTTCGGGTTGCAGCCCGGGCGCCGTGCGGTGCTTCTGGGGTCAGGTGCCCGTGGCCGCCACGGCGTGGCTGTCCAGCCAGCTCCGCAGCTCGCTCGCTCGGAACCGCACCAGCCGCCCACTAAGGCGCACGTGCGGGATGCGCCGCTCATGCACCAGGCTATAGAGGGTCGGACGACCGAGACCGGTCATGCGCTCGGCTAGCTCGTAGCCGCCAATCTCTTGCTGCTCTTGCTGGGTTTGGCTGTGCTGCTGCATCGCAGATAGATGCGCCGAGCTTGGCCAGTTGTCTCCCACAGTCTCGCGCCACCTAAACTGGGGGAGACCGAGGCGCGCTACTTGCTACCGAACAGCGCGAAGTGCTCGGGCCGGTGGTAGCCGCCGACGTTGGCGTAGTGCTCGGTCATCGCGCGAGAGGTGTGGCCCAGCACGCGAATCAGGTCATCGAGCGCGCCACCGTTCAGGCGCCAATGGCATGCGAATGTGTGGCGCAGGCTGTGAAAGTGGATCGCGTGCACGTTGCGCGAGCCCTCTGGCGGGCGTTCAAACTTCGCGCGATCGAGGCAGCGATAGAGCACCTCTTGGAAGACGCGAGCGCTGCCTTCCTGCATTCCGCCACGCTGGTTGGGGAACACGAGGTCGCCATCGGTGACGGGGCAACGCAGCTTCCACGACCGCAGCACCGGCAACAGTACGTCCACGATCGGCACATGTCGCCGGCTGGCGCGCGTCTTGGTCTTGCCATCGTAGCTACGCCGCACATTGACGGTGCGGCGCTCAAGGTCAACGTCGGCCCAGCGCAGACCCGCCAGCTCGCCCGCCCGCACGCCCGTGTAGACCGCTGCGGTGTAGAGCACGAGCGGCACCTCGGTTAGCGGCAGTTCGGGGTCCACCTCGGCGCGCGCGGCGTCCAAGAGCCGGTCAATGTCCGCCTGCGTCTTGAGCCAAGGCGGGTCTAGCTCCTCATCCGGGTCGTGTTTGGGCTTCCGGACGAGCGGCGCCGAGTGCAGCCAGCCCAGCTCTTCCACAGCGAGCTTGAGCATCGTGGCTAGCAACGTGAGTTGGTTGGAGACCGTCTTGGGCGAAAGCGCGCTGCGTTCCTGCTTGTATTCGTCGAGCGCCTGCGTCGTGATGTCGCGCAGGCGCAGCACTCCGAACGCCGGTCGCAGGTGCTTGCGCAGGATGCTGAGGTCGTCCTTTTCGCTCCGCTTGACGGTCGCGCGGTGCTTCTCCCAGTAGTCGGCCAGCTCCGCGAACGTGTGGTCGACGGGCGACGGCCGGCGCAACCCTGCCCGCACGTCGTCAGCTTCGACCTGGTGCCGGCGCAGCTCGCGCTCAGCGTCGGCGTAGCTTTCCAGCACCGCCGACTGCCGGGCGCCCTCGTGGTCGAACCAACGGATGCGCCACTTACCTCTGAACGCTACCGGTCGCGCTGCCTTCGCCATCGCTCCTGCTCCTGTGCATGGAGCAAGGACCGAGCGCCCCCACAGTTCCGAAGGCCCCTGATTGGGGGAGGGTCGCAACCGAGTGGCCACAAGCGTGGCCACAAACGAAAAACGCGGAGTCAGCTTTTGGGGCTAACTCCGCGTTCTCACTCAGTTGCGCGGGTAGGATTTGAACCTACGACCTTCGGGTTATGAGCCCGACGAGCTACCAGGCTGCTCCACCGCGCGTCAGTTGGGGAGCGGTAAAGTACTCACAGCGCGCGCAGAGTCAAGCAGAACTCGCGAGGCCTGGTGAATGCTTCAAAGCGCCGGATAAAGCGGGCGCGAGGCCGCGCGTCCGGGGCGCTGAAGCGTCGGACAAGTGCTCTGCCAGCCGGCGCTACGGGGTTTTGGTGTGCTAGTCGGGCGCGGACGGGGGTGTCGGGCGGCTGGCTGAAGCGGAGCGTGGCGTGCTGCGCAGCGCGCTGGCGCATCGGTTGCTGTAGCGAGGGGCTCGTACTATCCCGGGCGCCGTGAACTTCACGACGCTGGCGTTCGGCGCGCTCCTGGGCAGGCGGCTTCAGAAGCTGAACGGCCGAGTGGAGGTGGGTTGCCGGCGCGGCATCGAACTCCGACGCGACGAGCATGGCGTGGCCTATGTGGACGCCCAAGACGAGCTGGACACCTGGTTCGGTCTCGGTTTTTGCCACGGGCAGGATCGCGCGGGCCAGCTGGAAGTCAGCGTCCGCCTCACGCGCGGCACGCTTGCGAAGGTGCTGGGTAAAGCGGGCCTGCCGGTGGATCGCGCGTCGCGTTTGATCGGCGTGCATCGGGCCGCCAAGGCGCAGCTCGAAACGCTGGACGCCGACGTGCTCGATCAGCTGAATGCCTACTGCGCGGGCGTGAACGCGGCGCTCGGGAGCCGGGGCGTGCGGCGAAGCCACGAGCACGCGCTCTTGCGCTGCCAACCCACGCGCTGGGAACCCGCTGACGTCATCGGCTTTGGCCTAATGATGTGCTGCTTTCTGCCCTCGAACTGGGACGTGGAGCTGGCCCGGCTAATCATGCTCACCCAAGACGGCGCGGACGCGGTGGAGTCGCTCGATCCTGCTTGGCGACCGGAATTGCCGCTCAGCTCGCCGCCCGGTAAGCCAGCAGGCCCAGCCAGCGAGCTGTTCGTGGCCCGCGATTTGGAGGCCTTGCGCGAGTTCACCGGCTACTCCGGCGGCTCGAATGCCTGGGCCGTGCAGGCACACAAGAGCGCCACGGGCCGCAGCTTGCTCGCCAATGATCCGCAC
>JANNWK010000505.1:0-4956 GCA_031408355.1 Myxococcales bacterium | reverse complement strand
CCGGCCCCCGCAAGCTAGCCCTGGGAGCCCCGATGGCGCGCTATGAGATCCGCGGGGCGGTGCCGGACGACCTCGAAGAGCTGCTGGCGCTCGCCCGTCACCTCAACTCCGTGAACCTCCCGAGCGATCGCGCCCACATCGGCCGCCTGCTCGAGCTCTCCGAACAAAGCTTTCGCGGCCAAGTCGACAAGCGGCGCCGAAAGTACGTCTTCCTACTCCACGACAACGAGCGCGGGGAGGCGGTGGGGACTTCGATGATAGTGGCCCAGCTGGGGCGCCGCGATGCGCCCTACATCTATCTCGATGTCAGCACGGAGGAGAAATACTCGAGCTCGGTCGATCGCCACTTTCAGCACAGCGTGCTGCGCATTGGCTTCTCCTACGACGGCCCGACGGAGCTCGGCGGCCTGGTCGTTCACCCCGAGCATCGACGCGCGGATCACAAGCTTGGGCTGCTCATCTCCTACATTCGCTTCCTGTTTATCGCGACGCACCGCGATCTGTTCAAGAACGAGCTACTGGCGGAGCTGCTGCCGCCGCTCGAGCCGGACGGCACCAGCCACCTCTGGGAAGCCTTCGGGCGACGCTTTACCGGCATGAGCTACGCCGAGGCAGATCTGCGCTCCAGCGAAGACAAAACCTTCATCCGCGATCTTTTCCCGCGCGGGGAGATCTACGCCAGCCTGCTCGCGCAGGAGGCACAGCAGGTGATCGGCAAGGTGGGGGCGCAGACACGCGGCGTGCAGCGGATGCTGAAGCGGGTGGGTTTCCGCTACGCCGAACGCATCGATCCCTTCGACGGCGGACCGCACTTCGTGGCCGAGACGGACGAAGTCACGCTGATTCAGCAGGCGCGAAGCCTGAGCTTTGCCGGTGCCCTGGCGGAGCCGGATTCGCTCAGCGGTCCGCGCTGGCTCATCGCGCGCGACCTCGGTCAGTCCCCCTACTTTCGAGCGGTCGCCTGCCCGGTGCGCGAGGCCGACGGGGAGGTCTGGCTGGCGAAGGACTTCGCCGAAGCGCTGGGCGCCCAGCCCGGCGAGGTATTGCACGTGCTACCCGTGCCCTAGCGGCAGCCGCTGACGGGCCAGGCCAGGGAGTGTCTCTGAATTGGGATCGCTCGGGCGTGCCCGTAAACGTGCCCGTAACGTGCCCGTGCCCGTGCGCGACGGTCCGTAAGTTACCGTCGGCGGTATGGGGGCTGGTAGGAGGAGATCCTCTCTTGGTTCGGACAGGCTCGGCGCAAGAGGGAGGCGCGCCTCAGCGCCCTGACACGCCACAACAAATGGGGGCGCGCCTCCCTCTTGCGCGAGCAAGCGCGCCGCCAAGACCTGCCACCCGGCTCTGCGCTGTCCGGCGCGCTCCCAGCTACGAGGCTGGCGCTCGGTGATCTCGAAAACCAAGGGCACAGAGCGTCGACGACCAAGTGGACCTTTGGTTGTCAGGCCACCACGAGAACGACCGATGCCGTGCCTCGAGGGCCCCCTTTTGCTCCGGCGGCACGCCGATGAGGCCGATTGATCGTGCTGTCGATGCTGTGCCACTGGTCGTCGTGGTCCTGACAGACCGAGCACGCCACTCCCGTAGAAGCGGCGTATCAGCTCGCCCGAATAGAAAAAGGCGGACCACCTTTCGGTCGTCCGCCTTTCACGCCAGCCCGGGGCCGGGCTCAGTGGCTACTCAGTCTTCGCCGATGCGCACCGGCTTGTAGCCGCCGATGGTCTTGAAGTAGATGAAGATCAGCAGGTAAATCAGGGCCATGCCGGCAGGGATCGCCGAGTCGGCGACCAGGGTCTTGCGATCTCCCGCGATGCTGGCAGCAGCCACTGCTTTGTCAGCTGCCGTCGGCTCGGCGTGTGGCTTATCGAGCTTTTCCCCCGCAGCAATCTTCTTCTGGTCGGCTGCGTGATCGCCGACTGCCTTCTGAGCGGCCGCCAACTTGGTGCCATCGATGCCATGGGATGGGGCGAAGATCAGGAACTCGCTGGGCTTCTGGGCCTTGTTGGCCGTGAAAGCTTCAGCGGAGGCCGCCTGCAGTGCTTCACCGGCAAAACGGTCCTTGGCATAACCAAGGCCCGGTCCGCCGATCATGCCCACCGACATCATGCCGATACCACCCATGATCGACATGGCGATCGCGCCGCTGCGTGGGAAGCGGTCACCCACCACGGCGAGCATGGTTGGCCAGAAGAAGGTCTTGCCGAGGGCGTAGACGAACAGCGCCAGCATGGCGCCAGCGAAGGTGGTGATGTTGCTGGCCAAGTTCAGGCCAATCACTGCCAAGCCGGAGCAGAGCAGCAACAGCCCGATGGGCGAGAGTTTGAGGGTTTTCTCGATGAAGTGGGCACAGAAACGCAGGCTGAACATCACCAGCGAGGTGAAGATGAACAGCTGCTTGCCCTGGTCGGGAGTCAGGATGTTCCCCGTGATGTTCTGGATCCAGCCGTCGGTGCCGAGTTCGACCGAACCGACCAAGGCGTGGGCAATGAACAGGCCGAACAACAGGAAGGAACCCACCGAGAACTTGGTGAGAACTCCAACCCCCAACAGCAACACAGCACCGAGCCCGTACGCTGCGATAGCAGGCAAGCCAAGGGCGCCCTCGAAGAACAACACCAGCAGGTAGCATGCCACCGCGGCGCCCAGCAGACCGATGTCCTTGAACATCTCACCGAAGGACAGGCCTTTGATGGAGGCTTCGGACTTCGGGAACTTCTGTCCGAGGAACAAGACGCCGTAGATCACCGTCGGAATGAGGTAGAGGCTGAGCTGGATCTTCCAGCTCACCGGATTGTCTCCACTTCCGAGCGTCCAGCCAATCAGGCCACCCAGCACCATGCCGGCGGGCCAGCTGGCGTGCAGGATGTTCATGTAGTGAGTGCGGTTCTGCGGGAAGAGCGTGGATACCAGCGGATTGGCCACGCCCTCAAGCACACCGTTGCCGAGCGCGAAGAGGAACATGCCCCAGTACAGGTAGCTGTACGCGCTGGCAGAGGCGGCGGCCTTGACGGCCTCGCCCGCTGCCGCATCCGCAGGGGTCGCGCCGAAGGTGACAAGCGCCGACAATATGTGCAGGGCAAAGGCTGCAGCGATCAACTTGCCGTAGCCGAGCTTGTCGACGATCACGCCGGCAACGATGATCCCGAAACAGAAGCCGCTGAAACCCGCGCCACCAATCGCTCCGAGTTGAGCTCCGGTAAAACCGAAGTCGGCGCCCCAGTTGGCAAAGATGCCTCCCCGGACGCCGAATCCGACGCCAGCGGCGAGGATGGCAGCGAAGCCGGCCCACAGTAGGCGCTGGGCATTGTCAGGTGATTGTGATGGTGTGGCTGTGGTGCTCATGGTGGGTTCTCTTGGGGTCTGGAGCTGGTCGCAAGCCTGTGACGTCGTCGCGGATTCCGGTACACCCCTGTCCGTCTATCCGCGGTTCGACTTGAGCGGGACAACATCACATTGCAGCGGCGATTGCGATCACGAAGATGAGGCCGTGCCGCGCCCCGCCCAGAAAACCCGCAGAATTTGAGCCCCAACGGGGTAGTTGTAAAAAGCGCGCATGCCAAAGCAACGGATCGCTCGTGCCGAACCGCCGCGGCCTGGGTCTCGACCACCCGCCTCGAGTTCGCGGGTCACCACGTCGAAACCGAGCTTTCGGCTGGGAATTGTAGATATTCTTGCCAAGAAGGCGCGATGACGGCACTCACTATCAGGATGCCTTTCCACAATCGGTTCGCGCTTGGCCTTTCGGCAGTTGCAGCGGTGGGCTGCGGTAGTACGGCGGCGCCCGATCCCGCGGGCAACGCTGGTGGGGGCCAGGTGAGCACCGCCGGGGGTTCAGCGGGCGGAACCGGGGGGCTGCACCAAGCGGGGACCGCGACGGGCGGACCTTTCGGGGGGGTTGTAAGCTTGGGCGGGACTGGCGGAGGCCGCGACGGCGGCGGAGCGGGCGGAGCGGCGGGAAGCGGAGGCGTTGGGCTTCCGGATCCGACCCTGCCCATGCAGCATCGCTTTCTCAGCAGCGTGGCGCGCCCCGGGCCCCTGGCGATCGTCAATGCAGCCGGCGCCATCGAGTGGCAGGTGGCCATCGAGGTCGAAGCGAACGACGCCTGGCTACTGCCGAATGGCAACATCGCCTACGCCTACCTGTCCGGCGCTCGCGAAATCACGCCTGACAAGCAGGAGGTATGGAACTACTCCGCGCCCGCCGGATCCGAGATGCATTCCTGTCAGCCGCTCGGCGGTGGTCGCTTCCTGCTTGGCGAGGCCCATGCGGGTGGGGTGGGGTACCTGCGGGAGGTGGACAGCAACGGAGCCGTGCAGAGCACCGTGACGATTCAGGGCGATGCGGCGCTTGGCGGGCACGACCAGTTCCGGGAAGTGCGCAAGACTCCAACCAACACGTATATCGTGAACTACATCAGCACTCGCAAGGCGATGGAGTTCGACGCACAGGGCAAGCTGCTTCGGGAATTTCCTTGTGGCTCGTTCGCCGGCTTCAGGTTGCCCAACGGCAACACGCTGCTTTCCTGCGGCGACGACCACCGTGTGGTCGAGGTGGATGCCGAAAACAAGGTGGTTTGGGAGGTCAACGAACAGGACATCGCCGGCAATGTGCTCGGCTTCGCCGCTGGCATTCAGCGGCTCGCGAATGGCAACACGGTGATAGCCAATTGGCCCGGTCACGGTGGCGATGCGAGTCAGCCGCAGATCTTCGAAATCACCAAGGATAAGCAGGTGGTTTGGGAAGTGACGAATCCGGACCTGAAGTTGGTGACGAACTTCATGATCTTGGATGCCGACGCACTGGTAGACGGCGGCGCGCTTCGCTAGCTGTTCGGGGCAATGCTCACGGCGCGAGCGCTTCGGAGATGTCCGTCGCGGCGATATTTTGAACCGTTCCTCCGCCAGCTACGTAGAATACGCCATCGATCACTGCCGCTCCCATGCCATGCCGCGGCGTGG
>JANNWK010000504.1:0-2144 GCA_031408355.1 Myxococcales bacterium | reverse complement strand
CGACGAACTCATCGATCTCTCGGGGCAGGGCGGCGCCGTCTTGGTGCCTGACATCGAGCTGCGGAGCCCCCCCCAAGCCAGGACCGGAAAACGCGGGCAGCCGCCTCAGGACTCCGTGTTGATCGAGCTGCTTGGCTACTGGAGCCGTGATGCGGTATTCCGGCGGATTGAGGCGGCTGAGCGGGGGCTGGGTCGGAAAATACTATTCGTCGTGAGCTCGCGGCTGCGAGTGAGCGAGGAACTGCTGGACGGCGTTGAGTCAGCCAGCCTGTACGTCTACAAAGGCAAGGTGAACCCGCACGCCTTGCTCAGGAAGGTGGAAGGACTTTTCGCTGATGGACACGCTGGCAAGACACCTGCTCGTTGAGCTGCACGGCTGCGATCGCGCGATGCTCAACGACGTTGAGGCGCTGCGCAGCTTGATGCGAAGGGCGGCCAGCGCGGCTCAGGCCACGGTGGTCGCCGAGGTCTTCCATCGCTACGCGCCCCATGGCGTTACCGGGCTCTTGGTGATCGAGGAGTCGCACTTCTCGCTCCACACGTGGCCCGAACAGGGCTACGCAGCCGCGGACTTCTACACCTGCGGGTCGCTGCTGCCCGAGCTCGCGCTCGAGCTTCTATGCGCAGGTTTGTCAGCAACCCGTTTCGATTCCGTCACAGTGGAACGTGGTCGCAGCGCCGGCCCACCCTTTCGGATCTTGGAACCGGGCACCTCCCGCTGAACGAGCACCGCTTGTCCCGGCCTTCCCGAGGTGAGACGCGCCCCAACTGACCATTGTAGGGCGGAGCGTGAGCGGCGTACTCTTGGGAGATGACGGCAGGGCGGCGGATTCTGTTTGTAGACGATGATCCGGTGGTGCAGCGCGCGGTGCAGCGCTTGGCGGTCGAGCACCAGTTCGACTTGATGCCCGTGTTGGCGGGCGCGGACGTCTACAAGATCGCGGTCGAGACCTCACCGGATCTGATAGTGCTCGACATCAAGTTCCCGGATGCTGACGGACGCGACGTGCTCGCGCGGCTCAAGGCGGATCCGCGCACGCTCGGCATTCCGGTGGTGGTCTGGTCAGGGCGTGATCCGGAGTCGGATCGACGTATCGCGCTGCATTTGGGCGCCGAGGACTACGTGGAGAAGCGCGACCCCGCGGCGCTCCTGCCGAAGATCGAGCGCGTGTTGCTGCGGCTCCGCAGTGCGGCCAGCGCCTGACGCTTCAGTCGCGCTGTCCGCCTCGGCCAGGTGACGCAGTGGGCGGGGTAGTGTCGCGCATGAGTTCCCACTTGGAGAGCCGCCGGTCAGCAGATGAAACAGGCGCCGGCGTTGTCGGATGCTTGAGCGGCACCTTGGCGCGCGTGCGTTGTGTGGCGACTGCGTAGTTGAGCGGTTTGCGTTGGGCGCCAAGCTCCGCGGCGGACGGCCGCCGCACGGCCGTGTTGGCGGGTGACAGTCTGGCTTGAGCCGGGGCGAGCACCTGTACGTGTGCGGGGCGAGCGTTTGGAGCGCTTGGGGCGCTCGGAATGCCTTGCGTCCTCGGCCTCTGCTGGCTGGCAATAGCGACGTGCACCGGCCGCGAGCCCTGGGGCGAGCGCGCGACCTGATCCCCCATGTAGACCGTGCAACCCGAGGAAAACAGCAGCACTCCAAGCAACAGAAGCTGGCGCATGCCACCTGATACGCGCCCGCGGCCCGCCACCTTCCCGGGGCCCCCGGCCTGGCTAGTCGGTCGCTAGCGCCGCATCGACATCGCAGCGCAGGCTCACCGTGATCACGCTCTTTGGGTCGCCACGCCGGCGCAAGTTCAAGGTCTGCAGCTCTCCTCGCTTCCAGGACTTTCCGGCGGTCATGCCAGCCTTGCGCTTCGTGCGGAAGTTGCACTGGGTCGTCAGGAACACCTCCGCCTCGCCCACGGCGCATAGCAGCTCAAGTCGCTCCCAACCTGCACCGTCCGAATCACCGCGCTCCGTGGACGGGTAGCGGCAGCTCCACGGCCCGGTGTTTTTGACCGTACCTCCGAGAGTTTCGGGCGTGCTCGTAGTCATCCAGGGCGCGCCGTTCTTCTCGCCGGTCACCATCAAGACCCACCACGTGGGAACACCTGAAGCGCCGGGCGTGGCTGGAGCTGCCGCGGGCCCGGGTAAAGCGGAGGGCG
>JANNWK010000503.1:0-3175 GCA_031408355.1 Myxococcales bacterium | reverse complement strand
GTAGAATTGCTTGAGGCTGACATCGCCGGTGCGATCGAACTCCATCCGGAGCAGGGTCGTGATCAAGTACCCGCTCAAGAAGAAGAACAAGCTGAGCCCGAAGTAGCCGGGGACCTTGCCCTTCAATCCGGCGTGCGAAAGAAACACGATCAGGAACGAAACGGCCCGAATCCCATCGAGGGATGGAATGTGAAACGGCGCGCGCTGACCGATCAGCGCGCCGACGGGCTGGATCGGGCTTGTGACTAGGTGGGGCGGGCTCGACGTGTTCGCTGTCACTCGGGGACCCTACTCCAGCTTCAGAACGTGATGGGGGGCGCGCTCACGCTAACGCCGATGTATGCCTGCCACTGGTCGGCCGAGATGCCGGCAACGGAGGCTGCTTCGGGCAATACCTGGTGCGTCCAGTTGGCACCCAGCAGCAGGAGCAGGGGCTCGGCGGCTTGATAGCTGGCGGTTGCGCCCGCGCCGTAGGACCGCGCGGCGTCCGGGGCGTCGACGGGCAAGGCTTGCGTAGCCTGCCCCGAGCTTCCGAGTGACAGGTTGCCTTGGGTCCATGCCAAGCTGACGGATCCGCCGGCTTGCTGGTTCACGAGTCCGAGCACTCGGTTGTAACCCGTGCCCAACGTCGCGGCGAGGCTCCAGCTCAGCAGTGATGACCCTTGAAGGGGGATGCCTTGCGAGAGCGTCGCGAGCCCCGTCCCGAGCACGGAGCGGTCCTCTTTGGCGTCCTCACTTGCCCGTGCTTGCAGGTAGGTCGCCCCGGCTCCCAGCGTTGCCTGGGTCCGGGGGGCGAAGCGGTGGGCCCATGTTTCCAGCAGCGTTGTGCTGAAAAATCGGCCCTTTCGTTGTGGCAGATCGGTAAGCGTAGCGGCCAGTGCGGTCGTGAGGTCGTCGCGACGCGTCAGTTGGTAGCCGACCGAGACACTGGCGCTAGGTCCCCGCCGAAACGGCAGAAATTGCTCGGAGTCGCCAAGTCCACCGCCGACCTCGTAGGCGACGCCCAGACCGAGTAGCCAGCGGCGCGAGAGAGCGTAGCTCGTGCCGAGCGTGCCCGTCAGCGACGCCGTTTCGAGCACCTCGGTTTGCGGGAGGAAGTTGGCGCCGGCTGGGAGCGCGCCCGAATTCGTGTCGGAGCCGGCGGGCTGAGCGCCGAGACTCGTTGCTTCGTCGGGACCAGCTGGGGTCTCTGCGGCTGCCAGGTAGCTTTGTCGACCGAATGTCC
The DNA here is from genome assembly GCA_031408355.1 of Myxococcales bacterium. GTDB lineage: Bacteria > Myxococcota_A > Polyangia > Polyangiales > Polyangiaceae > PMG-095. Next base: position 1,950 of record JANNWK010000503.1, on the reverse strand, counting down.
CAACCACCGACATGTTTAGCCGAAGTCGCCGCGTCCACCAGGCGTAGCCAACGGTCCCGCTGTGGAGCCACACGAACTCCCGTCGTCGCGTCATGTCGACGAGTCCGAAGGTCGGGCTATACGAGGTGGAAAGCTCGGACTGGTCGGCGATCAAGCTGAGTGTGGCGCTCGGAGTTGTCGTCAGATCCAGGGCGACTTGACGGGTCTGTGGAATCGATCGCAGCTCTGCTTCTGACGCCTCTGAAAGCCAAAGCGTGACGGCCGCAAGCAGTGGTCCGAGCAGCATGGGTCCGGCTCGCCGCCGTTACTGCACGACGATCACGTCGCCAGTGCGCAGCGGAAACGTAGCAGCGCCACCCTGGTTCTTCACGAGGGCTTCGTACGTGAAGCGGATGCGGCGAAACGTCGGCTTCGCTCGTAAGACGAAGATCGCATCTCGATCGGCAAATTCCGTCGGACCTCCCGCTTGAGCGATGGCCTGCACCAGCGTCGCGGGCGGGCTCAGGCTGATGGTCCCGCGGGAGCCGACCTCCCCCAGCACGCTGACGGTGAGCGGCACCGAGTCCTCGACGTTCACCGTCACTCTCGGACTTACGATGAACTCCTTCAACCGGCCCTCGATCTCGCGCGCCAAAGCGGCAGGATGCTTGTTCGCCGCGACGATCTCGCCGGCGAATGGCAACGCCAGGCGCCCATCGCTACGGATCTTTCCTCGCGTTGACAGGTTCTCTTGGTCGAAGACGCGAATGCTCACGGTGTCGCCGACGCCGATCACGTACTCGCCGGGCTTGCTCGACCATTCGGAAGCGGGCAGATCTCCGAACCATGTGAACGCGCCCGCTGAGCCACAGGCGACGTTCAGCAGCCCGCACGACAAAAGGACGCTGCCAAGTAGCCTTCGGGTGGGCAAAGTGGCGAGAGGCTAGGTTAGGTTCGAAGTGGCAGTAAAGCGTCAAACTCGAGGCGCGGCCTGGCGGGGCGTCCAAGGCGTGCGCTAGGCTCGCCTCCGAAGGTCATGCCAGCTCCGTGTGTTGACGGTCGTCGTACCTCGTGGACCAGGGACCGATGAGGTGGGCTCGCCCCCGTCGTTGGTTGCGAGCCGGGCTGACGGGGCTGGCCATCGCCTACCCACTCGGCCTCCTAGCCACGGTGCTGCTGCTCCGGCTATCCGGTGACGGTTGGTGGGTCAGCGGACTCGCGCTGTATCTGCCCCGCCTCGCCTTTGCCTCGCCTTTGCCGCTGCTTGCGCTGTCGCTGTCGCTTTTACGTCGCTGGCGGCTGCTCGGACTGCAGGTGGCTTCGCTGCTGTTGCTGATCTTCCCGTTGCTCGGGCTTTCCGTCAGCTGGCCAGACGCCGCAGCCGACGGAGAGCTGACGCTGAGGGTGCTCAGCTACAACGTGAATTCTGTCAACGGTGGATTTCAGGAGGTCGCCGCGGAGGTGCGGTCTCATGCGCCAGATTTGGTCTTCCTCCAGGAGTTGCCAGATTTCACGGCCGAACAACTCAAGAGCCAGCTGGCCGCGGACTATGCGCATATCCAGAGCGCCAAGGAGTTCCTGGTCGCATCCCGCTTTCCCATTCTCGCGAGCGTCGATCCCGAGCGGCTCCCCTATTACGGAAGGCTTCGGTCGCCGCGTTTCATGAAATACCTCATCGAGACGCCGCTGGGGCCGGTGACCTTCTTTAACCTCCATACGGTCTCGCCGCGGGGCGGTTTTTACAGCGTGCGCGGGAAGGGTCTGCGGCGCGAGATCCTGTCGGGGCGCCTGTTCTCGGGGCAAGAAGCCGGGGTCGTGCAGGAGACCAGCGGTCTCAGAGCCCTGCAGGTGCAGGCGGTCGCGCGCATGGCCGAGCTTGAGCCAGGCCCTGTGATGATTGTCGGCGACACCAATTTGCCGACCCTCAGCCCTGTCAGATCGCGCTATCTCGGGCGATTTCAGGATGGTTTT
>JANNWK010000502.1:0-3854 GCA_031408355.1 Myxococcales bacterium | reverse complement strand
ATCCGTCCAGATCAGGATGATGTTGTCAGTTCCTTTGAGATGAAAGGCAGGATGCGTACTGTCTATTTCCTCGAGGCCGGTCGATACCGGCGGCGGTAGCGACGGGCGCGGAGCCTGATCTGCAGTCGTCTTTCAGACGTTCAAGCTCTTCGACGTCCGCCAAATCCTTGTACGCCCGGCGACTTTCTTGTTGGCGATCAGCTCCGCTCTACCAACCTAGGGAATCGCGCAACCGTCGAGGTCGATCTATCGAGGAGTTCTGGATCGAGCGAGGCCACCAAGAGCTCTCCCGAGGCTGCCAGGTCTCCGTCAGCTTGCGGGTTGCGCTCGCGCCTTCTGCTCCCACGTCGCAATGCGAGGCGCGGCGCCGAAGGCCATTCAGGAATTGGTCGGTCACAGCACGCTCACCATGACGCTCAGGTACATGCACCTGGCGCCGAGCGCGCTCACCGAAGCGATCGATTTGCTGAACTTTGGGCAGCCGGTGGGCAGTGCCGAAGCGGCTGCGGTTTGAAGTAGCGAGAACTGTTACGGAGCATCTGCGGAGAGGGAGGGATTCGAACCCTGCGAACGGTGTCGGCAACAACCTCAAGCGGCACGCGACCTTGCGAGCCAACGCCGTGAAACTGAAAGCGAAATGGGTTCGGATCCTTCTCTCCGCCGGTCGACGTGAGTCGACGTGAATCGACTGAGTTTGGGCAGCGGGTGGGCAGTGAGGGAGCTACCGATCCTGGCGGCGACGGGCCCTGCACGGCAGCTGGACGTCGTACGGACCTGCTGCTAGTTATCGAGCATGGGTAGCGAAAAAGCGCCTGTCTCGACAACAGAGCTTTCTGAGCGAGCCGACGAGCTCGTCAGAAGCGTGCACGATACGGGCGAGGCAGTGGTTGTTCTGCAAGGCGGCGAACCCGCGGCCGTGCTCATCGGGGCAACCGAGTTTGCCGCGCTGCGTGAACACCGTCGCTTTTTAGCGGCGATTGGCGAAGGACTCGCTGACGTCAACGCGGGGCGCGTGCTCACGACCCAAGAGCTCAAGAAGTCGTTCGAAGCAGAGTTCGGACCGATCGCTTGGCAGTAGGCTGGTCCCAGCGCGCTCGCGCGGATCTCGGCGCAATTTTCACGCACATCGCAGCGGACAACCGGGGCGCCGCCGAACGCTGGATCGGTCGGATCTTGGAACACGCCGACTTGGCAGCCGAGGCGCCGCTTCTCGGCAGAGTTGTTCCGGAACTCGGGCAGGCGGACATTCGCGAAACGTACGTGCGCAGCTACCGCATCGTGTATCGAACCGACGGACAAGACCTGTGGGTCCTGACAGTCTTCGAGGGAAGCCGTCAGCTGCGCGTCTCGGACATCGACGGCGGTTGAGAGCGGGCCCTCACTTTAGGCGCCCCGACCCCTGCTTTGGAATAGCTCAGCGACTACGGAACGGAGCGCCTTCGGTCCCGGTGTCAAAGCAAAGTAGAAAATGTCGGGTCTCCTGCAAAGTAGAGATGTCGGGTTCGGCCTTCAATTGTCTAAGAAATGGGGCATTTATCCAACAGCGCGGGTACGTTTCAGCAGCAGCTGCCGTTCGCGGTGAGTGCGAAGGCGGCGGGCTCTTCGTCGCCATCTTTGCCGCCTTCAACGGAGTCTGGTCACTTTGTCGCTGGAACCTGAGGGCACGAGCCATTGAGTAAAACCGTGACGGACGGCGCGTGTTCGGAGGGGACCAGCGCCGCCCGTCACCGGCAAGCTTACTTTGCGATGTCAGTCGGCGAGGGACGTTCCGGCGAGCCAGTCGGTGGTGGCGTACGCCGAGTGGCAGCCCGAGCAAAAGTCGCGGAAGGACGTGCTCGAATCGCTGGAGCTGACCAGCGCCAACGTTGTTGGCTTGCGCTGCTCCCAGATCCAGTCGCCGTGGTCCGGATCGGTGCCCGGCCGTTGCTTGATCATGATCATCACCTGGTCGACCACGTCATCGCCGTCGCGACTTTGCTGCTTGACGGCGACTGTTCCGGGCGGCAACGGGTCGAAGGCACCGGTGCCGAGGACCGGCTCCATGTTGGCTGAGTAGAAGATCTGCACCAGCTGGTGAGGACTGCTGCGTAAGCCAATCCGAAGGCCCTTCATGCGCGTGACGAAGTCGGGTGAAGACGCGAAGTCTGTTGCTACGGCACCAGGTCCCTCCGGAAGCGCTTGCGCCGAGGTGGGTGCGCCACCAGCGTCGGTGGTGCTTGGCTCGCCTGCATCACCGGTGGATTGGCCTCCGTTGCCAGTCGCTTGACCCGCGCTACTCGGCGCCCCAGCGTTGGTCGTAGAGTTGACCTCGCCGGAACTGCCGCAGGCTGCTAGGGTTGCGGCCGCGAGCAGAGCCCAATGAGTTCTCATGACGCCCCGTATGCCGGTGGCACGCAACGGTTACTCTTCCTGGTTTGTTCGGTTATTTTTCTGATCGCGGCCTGCCGCGACAAACCGCAAAGCGACGGTCTCGAGGAGCTGCGGATACCCGATCCACAGGGGTACTTCGTTCGTGAGGGCTACGTGAAGATGGTGCCGCCGCTGCTTTTGCCCCGCCGGACGCCGCGCAACGACGTGGAAGTCTGGCTCAAGTTGCCTCCCGCCGGTCTCATCACGACGATTGCAGAGAACGGGCATCCGTTGATTCAGCTGCCGATTGGGTCCAGCGCGGCGCGCGTCGAGAGCGTGGCTTCCGGCCGAGACTCGAGTTCTTGGGAATGGTCGATCGCCGACGTGCGCGGCACCCGATTCGAGGCCAAAGGTGAGGTGTTTTGGGTGCTTCGACCCGAGGCACGGAGGCCCCAAGCGCCGCTCGTCGGCTGGGCCTGGGCGCGCGCCTCCGACCAGCAGCAGACCACGGCCACGGCGCTGGTCTCGGAGCTGGCCGCGAGCATCGTCGAGCCGGCTCATCGCGAGCAGGAAAGGCGGGCAGCTCGCCGAGCGAACGCGTGCGTTTCTTGTCACGCGCACGGTCGAAAGGAAAACGTGCGCCCCGGTCAGTACGGACTCGCCAACCGGGCCACCGACGCGAGCGGTTGCTTCCAGGTGCAGAACATTCTCGTCAGCCAGCTCCCATTGGAGACCTATTTCCCCCTCGAAATGAATCGCGGCGGCGCTTTCGTTCAATTCGGATGTGGGGCTAACGGTCTCGCTCAGGACTCCGGATCGGCGCATCCGAGCTGCTCTGACGGAAGTGTGCCTTGGGGTCGATTCGACGTGCGGGCAGCGCTAGCCGCATCGAACGAGCAAGCCGATGGGCTCTGCGCGGCGCGGCGCTACGTGTTTGAACGCCTCGACCCCGCCGGTCGCCTGGCCTTCCGAGACGGGTTTGCTGAATGTGGAATCGACGGTGGCGGTGTAACCGCTACGTCCCCTGTGCCGTAGCGGCCTGATCGGCATCGGAACCGATGGAAAGTGATTAACTATGCGTAGGGATCTTGAGACAGTCTTTGAAGTGCTTTTGGTAGGAGCGGCGTTGGTGCTGGCCGTGCCGGCGTGCTCCGGAGACGACGACGACAATTCCGCAAACGTCGGCGGTACCGCCGGCAAGACGGGAACTGGCGGCAAGGGTGGTACCGCGGGCTGTCCTGGCGGCGGCGCTGGTTGCCCTGCTGCCGGTGCGGGCTGTCCTGCGGCCGGCGCGGGCTGCCCTGCAGGCGGAGCGGGCTGTCCGGCGGGCGGAGCGGGCTGTCCGGCAGGCGGAGCGGGCTGTCCGGGGGCTGGCGCTGGTGGCGCGGGTTGCCCCGCTGGCGGTGCCGGCTGTCCTGCAGGCGGCGCAGGCTGCCCCTCCGCGGGCGCCAAGTAGTGAGCGCGTTGCCCGTCGCCCGTCGCGTGACAGGCGTGGGCATTGGTTC
>JANNWK010000501.1:0-5722 GCA_031408355.1 Myxococcales bacterium | reverse complement strand
TCTCATTGCCGGTGTCGATCAGGTAGGCTTGTACGCTCGAGACGCCGGGCCCGCTCGAGATGTTGCTGGTGCTGGCGCCTTCCTTGCCGGTAGCCGTCCAGCATTTCCAGTCCTGTGGCGGGTCGTGAGAGAGCTCGTTGTTGGCGTCCATCATGAGCGCGCAGGCTTGGGCTTTTTGATCTCGGTCAGGTTCGGTGACCACAGCCGGCAGGTCGGCTAGCCAGCGGTAGAAGTTGAAGAGTCGCAGCGCGTTGGCGCGCCCTTCGGCCGAGATATCGCCGGCCTCGCAGGTGTTCAGCGAGCCACTCCAGGTGCCCTCGCTCATCTCGCTCGTGTCGGCTTTCCAGCGGGCGCAGGTGGCCTCCGGGGAGCGCTCGCCCGTTACAGGTGGGCTCCCGCCAGAGCCCGCGAGGCCGCCTCCGCCGGCGGTCCCCGTGTTCGCGCCGCCGTTCGCGGCGCCCGCGGTCGCTCCGCTCGAAGCTCCGCCGGCAGCCGCACCGCTTGCGCCTCCGCCTACCGCAGCGCCGCCTGCGTCCCCGCTCGAGCCCCCCGCGCTGTTCGCCGCCGCTGCCTGTTCGGGGTCAGTGCAGCCGCTACACCAGACCAGAAGCACAGCTAGCTCGAGAGGGCACTTACGGTGTTGCACGTCAGCTAAGGTGACGGAAGCCGGGTGGAACAGGTCACTAAGACAGTGAGCTGAAAATGTTCCAGCAAGGCGGCCGCTCCGGCCTGAGGCGGCCCTCGTGACGCCGTCGGGATTCAGTTACCCTCGGGTTCATGCACACGAAGCACTTGTTGCCCGCGACGGCGTTGGCTCTCAGCTGCGGCGCGCTGGTCGCTTGCAGTGATGCCGAGCGCGGCAGCGCGGTGGAGGGCTCGGCCGGCAGCAGCGCTCAGGGCGGCACCACGAGCGGGATCAGCCTCGTTCTGCCCGCGCCTGGGGGAACGAGCACCGTCGCGGCGGGCGGCGCCGGCTCGGCACCGGCTCCTGGCACGCTCCCTGCTGGCTTTACCAAGGCAGAGGTAGGCGGCTACAAGCTGGGCGCAGCCATCGACGGCGCTGCCGGAAGTCCGGCGGTGGGCACCGATACCGGGAAGCCCTCAAGTGCGGGTTGCGGCACGACAATCCTAGCCGTGATTCGCGATTTCAAGGCGGGCCACCCTGACTTTGAAGACGGCAACGGCGCCGAGCAAGGTCTCGTCAAAGACAAGTTGGGCGCGGATCGCAAGCCGGTCTTCGCCCACGATCGCGCGACGAATACCGTGTCCGGCGCCAAGTCGTTTGACGAGTGGTACCGCGATGTCGAAGGGGTCAACAAACCCTACGTGCTCGAAATGTTCTTCGGTCCTAGTGGCGCGACCACCAGCTTCGAGAGTCGGGCGTTCTTCCCGCTCGACGGTCAAGGTTTTGGCAACGAAAGTAACGACCACAACTTTCACTTCACCACCGAAATTCACACTCAGTTTCGGTATGAGGGTGGCGAAAGCTTCAACTTCACGGGCGACGACGACGTGTGGATCTTCATCAACGGCCACCTCGCGGTGGATCTTGGCGGTGTTCACGGCGCCCAGGCCGCGCCTCTCGCGGTTGACAGCGTGGCCCAGGCGGCGGGTATCGTGAAGGGCAACGTTTACCCGTTCGACATGTTCCAGGCGGAGCGCCACACCAGCCAGTCGAATTTTCGAGCCGATACGAACCTCGCCTTCGTGGACTGCGGCACTATCGTGCCAAGCCAGCCGAAGTGAGCGAGTCGTCTCGAGCGCTCAGGTGGCGCCAACGGTCACGCGACGTGGCACGTGGGCTGGCGCCGCTGCTGGCGACTCCGTGAGCGCCGCCGCCGAGTTCGCCAGGCCAAGTCCCACCGGAGCCGAGGTCGGGGCGAGAGCGGGCCAGCGCGTCCCCGTCTTCGGGTCGATCAGCATGGTCGCCGTTTCATACACCCGAGGGGACAGGTGGAGCGCCCACATTGCGTCCAGGAAGGGCAGCGACTGATATTGTTCGGGCCACAATTGCAGGACGGCGCGGCGCACTTCTGGTGCATGCCGGGCGCTCATCGCGGGGAACAAGTGGTGCTCCACGTGGAAACCGAAGCCCAGGGTCACCCACTCGATGAGCCGAGGACCCGTCACGCTGAGTGAGTTAGCCAGGGGATCGTTGATCTTCGTGTGGGGGCTCAAGCTGTGGTTCGTCAGAATTAGGCCCATCACAATGGCGTTGGCCACCATGATCGGCAAGACATACGCGAAGAGGAACGCGAACGGGCCGATCAGCACGGCGAGCGCGGCCCACACGCCCAGGCCAAACGCCGTCTCCGCCAGAGCCCAGGCGTGTTCTCTCGGCTTCAGCATGCCGCTCTTGCGAGCGCCCACCAGCATTTGTGCGCTCTGGATCGAAAAGCCCACGATGAGCGCGAGCACGCCGCGCAGCCGCCGCTGCCCCGGTGCCCCGTATTCGGTCACCAGCTTGACCGTCCGGCTGCGATTGTATTCCTCCAGTGTCGGATAGGCGTCGGGATCGGAGCCTGGCTGATTGGTGTGCCCGTGGTGGACGCGGTTGTGCCAAGCGATCCAGAGCCGAGGCGAGACGGCGAAGGGCAGAAAACCGATGAAGCCGACGGCGCGTCGCAGCTTGCGGCCCCGCACGACGGCACCGTGCAGCGTTTCATGGCCGAGGAAGGTGAGCCCCGCGAAGCTGGCTCCAATCAGCGGAGAGAGCAGCAGCTGCCAAGGCCACGCGAGTTCGCCTCGCGCGATCGCGCTCACCGAAAGCACGATGATCGCTACGTGAACCGGCAGCCAGAGCAGCCGGGAGTGGGCGGGCGCGAAGGCCGCGGGGGAGAGCAGGGGCCGGAGCTCGCGCGCGTACGCGGAAATAGGACGATGGAGCACCAGTCAGCATGGACCGGCCAGGGTCCAACCGGGGTCACAACACGGTCAGACCGGAATCACAGGCCGGTCAGTCGCTTGGCTCAGCTGTCGCGGCTGTCGCGGCTGTCGCGGGCGGCGCGGGCGGCGCGCCCATACGTTCGGCAAAAACGCGGAATTCACGGCGCAGCTCCTCCGGGTGCGGGCCGTTGGCGACCGCCAGCGTGACCCGGACCGCGTCGTCGAGTCTGCCGCTGCCGGCGAGTCCCTCGATGAAATAGGCGCAAGTTTCGAGCAGGTGCCCCGTGAAGGCCGGAAACTGCAGTGAGCGCACGAGCGAGCTGGCAAGCTCTGGCGTCAGCCCTCGCTCCCCGGCCAGAAACTTGAGCTTCTCCAGATTCGCGTAGGTGCCGAGCCGCACGGCGAGCCAGGCTGCCGTGTGCTCGGCCTGGTCGAGCAGCTCGGGCGCGAAGGGCAGCGGCAGCACGGCCGCTTCTGGCAGCCTACTCGGCCGCGCGACAGCGAAGAGGGAGGCCGCATCGAGCACCTGCAGGACGTCGAAGCCAGCGCGTCGCAGCAGGGCGGGCAGCGTGCTTGGGCTGTACGAGACCAGGTGCACGTTCTGGAAGAAGTTCTCCTCCAGCAGCCCGTACGGCTGGTACACGTTGGGCACCTCGATCACCAGGCGGCCGTCGGCCTTCAGAAGACTGCGCAGCTTGAGCAGAGCTGAGAGCGGTTCGTGGACGTGCTCCAGCACGTGAAACAACTGCACCTGATCGAAGAGCCCGCCTTCCAGGTGGAAGTCCTCCAGCTGCCCCGTAAAACACTGCACGCCCGCCTTGCGCGCCTCCCGAGCCTCGTGCTCGCCGGGCTCGATCCCGAAGGCCTCAATCTTGAGCATTTCCTGCATGAGCGACAGGGTCTTGCCGTGCCTGCAGCCAATCTCGAGCACGCGGGCATTGGCTGGCGTTTGGCCGAGTCGAACCGCGTTCTGGGCTTGCGAGCCGTGCCAGTCCGCCATCGCCTCCTCGAATCCCTGCTCACCGGGTGCAACGCGTTGACCGTTTTTCAGGAAGTAGCCCAGTCCTCCGTAGTGCTCGCGGTACGTCGCGCGGTAGTACTCGGCCATCGCCGCCGCGCTGGGCCGCGGCGTGACGTACACGGTGGCGCACTTGGCACAACACAGGTTGCGCACCGGCATGCCGAAGCGCCCTTGGCTGCCCACCACGAGACCCTCGCTGTTCCCGCACACCGGGCAGGCTACCGGGTCCGAAGCGGTCGGGATATCAAGGCTCATCCATTAGCTGACGCAAGCTGCGTACCAAGGGCGCGACGCGTCTTGTCAGCGTGAACGCGCCCTGAACCAGCGCGTTGATGCGGCGTCAGGTCCTTGACACCGCGTCAGCGGCTTGACGGGGCGTCAAGGGCCCAACGGCGCGCTACTCGGCGCTGAAGCGGTGAACCATCGTGTGCTTGTACGTCTGGCCGGGCTTCAAGATGACTTGGTCCTTCCAGGCCGGCACGCTGATGGCATTTGGGAACTTCTGCGTCTCGAGGCAGAAGCCGTTGTACTGCTGGTAGGTGGCTCCCTTGCCCTTGTTGGAGCCGTCCAGGAATTTACCCGAATAGAACTGCACACCCGGCTGATCGGCGTCCAGGCTCAAGACTCGGCCGGACTTCGGATCCTTCACGCGCGCGGCGGGTCGCAAGGTGGCCGGCTCTCCTCGCACGATCCAGTTGTCGTCGAAACCTATCGGCTTGCCGCCGACAGCCTGCAGATCTTTGCCTATCGTCTTGGCGACCGTGAAGTCGTAGAAAGTGCCTTTCACGGGCTTGACCTTGCCGTCCGGAACCGGGTCGGCGTTGGGTACGGGCGCGCTCGGCGTGTATTCATCGGCGAACAGAGTGAGCTCGTGATCGGCGATAGATCCGGCAGCGTGGCCAGCCAGGTTCCAGTAGGTGTGGTGAGCCATGTTGACGATGGTCGTCTTGTCCGTGACAGCTTCCATCTTCACGACCAGCTCGTTCTTGTTCGTGAGCGCGTAGGTGACGGTGGCCTTCACGTTGCCGGGGAAGCCCTCTTCTCCGTCCTTGGAGAGATAGCTGAACTTGATCTCCGGACCGCTCTCAGGCTCCGACGTTTCTGCATCCCACACCACCTTGTCCCAGCCCTTCACGCCGCCATGCAGGCTGTGCGGGCCGTTGTTGGCGGCGAGCTTGTACGTCTTGCCCTCCAGCTGAAACTGCGCGTTCTTGATGCGGTTGGCGATGCGGCCCGCGGTGGCCCCGAAGTAAGGGCTAGCCTTCACGTACTGCTCGAGGGACTCGTAGCCGAGCACAATATCTGCGAGCTTGCCGGCCTTGTCTGGGACGTGCAGCTCGGTGATGATCGTGCCGTAGTTGGTGACCTTGAGGACTAGACCGTTCTTGTTGGTGAGCGTGAAGAGTTGCACGGGTTTCCCATCTATAGCTGACGCCCCGTAAGCAGCCTTGCTGATAGCGACGGGCTTGCTCGGGGCCTGAGTGGCGGCGACTGGAGCCGCCGGCGGGGCTGGCTGCGGCGAGGAGGGGACCGGCTCGGCGGGCGGGATTTGCCCCCCAGAACAACCGCCGGAGAAACTGACAAACAACGCTAGACCCAGCCGCTTCATCTTCATGTGAGTGCCTCCTCAGGTGGCGAGTCAGCCACAAAAGCGCTCAGGTTTCCAGCAAGGCCGAGCCCGGCGGATGATCTTGGCGATTGGGTCTGTCGTGGCTGAGCGCTAGGGCGCCTCGGGCGAGCCGAACTTGAGTTGGTAGAGCTGGTCGAGAAAGCTCCAAAAGAGTGCGTGAACGGCAAGCGCGGCGCGGGCGAACG
>JANNWK010000500.1:0-4203 GCA_031408355.1 Myxococcales bacterium | reverse complement strand
ATCATGATCCTGCCCGCGATGGGCGTGATCTCCGAGATCATTTCCACCTTCTCCCGCCAGAAGCTCTTCGGCTACAGCTTCGTGGCCATGTCCTCCCTGGCCATCGCAATCCTCGGCTTCCTGGTCTGGGGCCACCACATGTTCACCAGCAGCCAGTCGGTGTACGCCGCGCTGATCTTCTCGGTGCTCAGCTTCGCGGTGGCGATCCCGTCGGCGGTCAAGGTCTTCAACTGGACGGCCACTCTCTACAAGGGCGACATCCGGCTGCTGACCCCGATGCTGTACGCGCTGTCGTTCCTGATCCTGTTCACGATCGGTGGCCTCACCGGCATCTTCCTGGCCGTGATGGGGGTGGATGTTCACCTCCACGACACCTACTTCGTGGTCGCGCACTTTCACTACGTGATGATGGGCGGCGCCATCACGGCCTTCCTGGGCGGCCTGCACTACTGGTGGTCCAAGGCCTTCGGTAGAATGTACAACGAGCGGACCGGGCGCATCGGCGCGGTCATCGTGTTCGTTGGCCTGAATTTGACGTTCTTCCCGCAGTTCGTGCTGGGTAGCCGCGGTATGCCGCGCCGCTATTACAACTACCTGCCGGAGTTCACTGAGCTGCACCAGCTGTCCACGCTGGGCGCGTACATCCTCGGTCTGGGCTTCCTGCTCACCGCCGTATCGCTTGGGCGCTCGCTCAAGAGCGGCAAGAAGGCGCCGATGAATCCCTGGGGTGGCGTCACCCTGGAATGGACGACGACCTCCCCCCCTCCCTATTACAACTTTCACACTCCGCCGCCGGTGAACGCCGGCCCGTACGACGGCTACGAGAATCTCTTCTACGACGAGAAGCTCGAAGGCTATATCGTCAAGAAGCCCTGAGACCGGACGCTAACCATGGCTGAAACAAGCACCGAAGCTCAGGCGGCACCGAAGCCCTCGGCTCCACCGCCAGCGGCCCATGACCACGACCACGACGGGCATGGTCACGACGACCACGCGCACGCCCAGTACCCGCACCTAGCCCACCACTTCGACACACCGCAACAGCAATTCGACGCCGGCAAGCTCGGCATTTGGCTGTTCCTGCTAACCGAGGTGCTGTTCTTCGCCGGCTTGTTCTGCGCGTACACCATCTACCGCGCGATGCACCCGGAGGTGTTCGTTTACGCGCACTATTTCTTGGACACGAAGCTGGGCGCGCTGAACACCTGCGTGCTGCTCGGCTCCAGCCTCACGGCGGCGTGGGCGGTGAGAAATGCGCAGCTGGCCGAGAAGAAGCTGCTCATCATCAATATCGTGCTCACGATTGCTTGCGCCTTCACGTTCATGGGCGTGAAATACGTCGAGTATTCGCATAAATACCACGACGGCCTGCTGCCCGGCTTGCACTTCAAGCCGAAGGAGCCCGTCTGGGAGCTCCAGACCTTCCGCAGCAAACACCCCGAAGCGGCTGAGTATGCGGAGAAGCTCCATCACAGCGCCCACGCCACGGCGCAAGCCGCAGCCGGCGCAGCCAAGCCCGAGCACGCGGCAGTTCTCGAGAAGCCCACGCCTGAGCAGCTGGACCCGCTCATTCAGGCCGGTCTCGTCGGGCCGCGTGCGCTGGATCCAAGCGCGCCGATCTCACGCCCGAGGATGGCTCACGTGTTCTTCGGCATCTATTTCTTCATGACGGGCCTGCACGGCTTCCACGTGCTCATCGGCATCGGCATTTGGGTGTGGATGTTGCTGAAGGCCATGAAAGGCCAGTTTGGCCCCAACTACTTCGGCCCAATCGACTTTACGGCCCTCTATTGGCACTTGGTCGATCTGATCTGGATCTACCTGTTCCCGCTCCTTTACCTGATCCACTGAGCACCACCATGGCAAGCGACGAAAAGCCCGAGCCAAGCTCGGAGGAAACGCAGGAAGCGGCGCCGGCAATTGAAGGCGCCAAGGCCCGGGCGAGCCAGAGCCAGCCGCCGGTTGCGCACGACCACGGGCACGCGGCTTCGCACGCCGCCGGGCACGATCACGGGCTCGCCCACACCACGCCCGTGTCGCTGCTGTTCGGCATTCTCGGAGTGCTGCTCGTGCTGACCATCGCGACGGTTGCGGTCACCACCATCGACCTCGGCGCCCAGGGCAATCTAGTCGTCGCCATGGTGATAGCCACGGTCAAGGCCGGGCTGGTCGTCACCTTCTTCATGCATTTACTCTGGGACAAGAAGTTCCACCTCGTCTTGTTCCTCACGTCGGTCCTATTCGTGATTCTGTTCTTGTCGATGACGACGACAGACCGCGGTGAGTACCAGCACTCAGTGGACGAGTACCGGGCCGCGCAGCTGGCGAAGTAGCGGCTCCGGTCAGCGGCGGGCGAGAGCCGCGGCGGGCGAGGGCCAGAGCGCATCGGAGAGCGCAAGCACGAGGGCGTCAATGCGCTTGCGCGCTTCGCCGTGTTGGCCGGAGATCCCGGTCACCATGATCGAGAAGGCAACGCCCGTCGCCTGATCGGGGCCGAAAACGTAGCCGCTGAGCGCCACAACGCGGTTGAGTGTGCCCGTTTTGGCGTGTACCGAGCGGCGTTTTCGCAGCGTGAAGAACCGACCGCGCAGCGTCCCGTCGAGGCCGCCCACAGCGAGTTGTTCCTGGTAGGCCTGTGAAATGCTCGGATCGAGGTAGGCGCTTTCGAGCAGGCGCGTCATGGTCCGCGAGCTGACTCGATTGGCATCGTAGAGGCCGGAGCCGTTCTGAACCTTCAGCCCCGGCTCCACGATTTGGCGGGTCCGAAGCCAATCGACCACGACCTCGGCGCCCTTGGCGGACGTGCCCGGCCGACCCTTGCGGTGCAGGCCCACCGCCTTGAGCAGGGTTTCAGCGTAGAAGTTGTCGCTGGCCTTGCCGAGTTGCCCCACCAGAGCGGCCAGCGGCTCCGAATCCCGACCCACAAGCTCGCGCGTTTCGTCCTCGCCGCCGCGGCGTACCGAACCCATCACCGGAATCCCGAGCGAGCGCAGGGTGTGCTTCAGCACCGCGCCTGGGTAAACTTCGGGGTTATCGATGCGCCGCTTGAGGTGAAACACCTGCTGCCCAAGCGGTACACTGCCCGCCACCTGCGCGCTTAATAGTAGCCCGTGGGGCGTCAGCGTAAGGCCGATGCGCTCGCGCTGCCTGGCCTTGTCGGTGCGCACGTCGCCGTTGACCTGCACGTAGCCCGGCGGCTCGACCTCCGTGCGGGCTACGCCACCAGCGACTGCGGCCGGGAACACGTGCAGCGTGATCGAGTTGCGGTCGAGCGCGACGGCGCTCACGGGCGCCCTAAACGCGGCCCATTCATCGGGCTGCTGCTCGTACGCGGGCGGTGTGTACTGGTCGTCGAAGGCGCTCTGGTCGACCAGGATGTCTCCAGAAACGCGCTTCAAGCCCAGCTCGACCAAGCGCTTGGCGAACCCGTTGAGTTCGGCGTAGCTGAAGGTCGGATCCCCATCGCTGCGCAACACGAGACGCTCCGCTACACCGCTCTCCAGCTTGCCGAGCACGGCCACGCGAAAGCGAAACTGCGGCCCCAACTCGGAGAGCGCAACCGCAGCGGTCAGAAGCTTCTGATTGGAGGCCGGATTCAGAGATTTCTCGGCTCCCTCGGAGAAAAGCTCGCGCCCACTCCCGAGATCGCGCACCGAAAGGCCGAGCTCCCCGCGACGCTCCTTGACCCAACGCGAGAGCGCCAGCAGCGTCGGGCCCGCTTGGCCGACCAGCGCATCCGGGGCAGGGGCCGGACGCGGCATGGCACTGGCAGGCCCGGGCGGAGCCCGCCGCTCGAATGGGGCAGGCGTCGGCGGCGCTGCCGGGGCCAGTACGGGCCCAGGCTCAGGCTCCGCGGCTCCGGGCGCAGCGGCCGGACTCGCCGCTCCACGGGCCCCGGCTTCGCCCCAGCAGGCCATCACGGTGAGCGCCAAAACCCCAGCCAAACGCGGCGAGCGCCGGTAGGGGAGTCGTTGTGCTAGCCGGGCGAGGACGTCGATAGGCACCTGGTCCCTCAACTGAGTATTCCTCTAAGTCCCCGTGGGGCAAAAAGCTGGCATCAGCGGGCTCGTGAAGGCAGAGTCCGGGCGTGCGCCTCAGCCCCATCATCGCCCTCGGTTTTGGCCTCGTCGTCACGGCACGCGTCCCGCCCGCCCATGCCGATGAGCCTATCGCAAGCCTAGAGCCACCGGCTCCGCCCGCCGC
>JANNWK010000499.1:0-2066 GCA_031408355.1 Myxococcales bacterium | reverse complement strand
CCCTCGAGGCGTTGGCGCAAAGCGTCGGTCGCCCGCTCCAGAGGCGCAGCCTGCGCCGCATGCCGGGTAGCTGGTCGAAGCAAGAGGCGGCGGAATTCGATGCTTTCCTGAAGGAGCACCGTGCGGTCGACGCAGAATTGTGGCGATGAAGCTCTTGCTCGATACCAATCGCCTCTCGGACGCGCTGGCCGAGGACCCCGAAGTGCTTGAGCGGCTCGAGGCGGCGGAGGCGATCGGGGTGCCCGTGATCGCCCTCGGTGAGATCCGGGCTGGCTTTCTCAAGGGCGGCCGAGCCGCCAAGAACGAGGCCCGCCTGCAGTGGTTCCTGAGTCAGGACGGCATCGCGACCGTCGGCGTCGATGCTGGGGTCTCGCATCGCTACGCGCAGACACATCGCGCCCTGTATACGCGCGGCAAACCGATACCGACGAACGACCTGTGGATCGCCTCGATAGCCATCGAGAACGGTCTGGTGCTCTACACGCGCGACGCCCACTTCGCCGCCGTTCCGGGGCTCGCGCTCATCTAAGGCCCGACTTGGCGTCGAAGCCGTGGCTCCCGCCGCCCGGGAGCAGGAATTAGCCGCCTGGCGCTTCTCGAACCCTCGACCCGACGCCCGCACCAAGATATAGCGGGCCCGTGACTGACCCGCACCTTCCGGCTCTGCGCCACGCGCTTTCCCATCCCCTCACCGGCACGGATTTCCCGAGTCTCGGGAAGAAGTATGAGGGCAAGGTGCGCGACAACTACAGCACCAGCGATGGGCGGCGCGTGATCATCGCGACCGATCGCATCAGCGCTTTTGATCGCGTGCTTGGAACGTTGCCGCTCAAGGGGCAGGTGCTGGGCTTCGCGGCCGCGTGGTGGTTTGAAAAAACCCGACAGATTGCGCCGAATCACGTCCTGTCCCAGCCGGATCCGAACGTGCTCATCGCGCGCGAGTGCCAACTGGTGCCGGTGGAGATGGTCGTGCGCGCCTATTTGACGGGCACGACCTCGACCAGCATTTGGATGCACTACGAGCAGGGCCTACGCGAGTTCTGTGGGCACACGTTGCCGGACGGCATGAAGAAGCACCAACGCCTGGTGCAACCAATCCTTACGCCCAGCACCAAAGCGGGCCATGGCGACCATGATGTGTCCGCCTCGCGCGCCGAAATTCTGCGGCTCTCGGGCATGCCGCCGAGCGACTTCGACCGCGCCGCTGAGCTCGCGATGGCGCTGTTCCGCGAAGGCCAGCGCGTCTGCGCCGAGCGCGGTCTCATCCTGGTCGACACCAAATACGAATTCGGCAAGACGCCGGAAGGTGAGCTGATCGTGATCGACGAGATCCACACCCCGGATTCATCGCGGTTTTGGTACACGAATAGCTACGAAGAGCGTTTTCTTGCGGGCCAGGATCCGGAAAGCTTCGACAAGGAGTACGTGCGGCGTTTCCTCGCCGCCCAGGGCTTCCGGGGCGACGGCGAGATCCCCAATATCCCAGACGAAGTGAAGGTCGAAGCGATGCGGCGCTACATCGAAGCCGTCGAGCGCATCACTGGCCAAAGCTTCGTGCCGAACCTCGAAGAGCCCCAAGCTCGAATGACGCGAAACCTCAGGGGCGCCGGCTTCTCACTCTAGCCTAGCTAGATCGCGGCGAAAAACGCGGAGGTGCCTGAAACCAGGCCCGCGAGCGGGCGCTGAGGGAAACGAGCCGGGCGCTGCCCGAAAGCTACTGGCCTCAGTGACGCATCAGCTTGCTTTCGGCACCAGCAAGAGCAAGCACCTCCGCAAGAGCTGCTCGACATCGAGACCGAGACCGGGCTGACTGCCGAGCGCTTGGCCGACGGCCGCCGACGCCTCGCTGTGCCGGAAACCGAGGCTCGAGAGCGACGAAAGCACGTTGGCGGGGGTTTTGAGTGGCTGTTTTTCCGCCAGCTGCCTTGCCGCTCTGGCAGCGCGCGCCTTAGGTGGTCTGGCGCGGAGCTTCGCCTCGATATGAGGCTGGCCAAAAACCTGTCGAGCACTTTGCAAGTTGTGGGCACGGCAGAGCAGACAGAGGTTTTCGAGCGTCGGCGGGCCGC
>JANNWK010000498.1:0-2517 GCA_031408355.1 Myxococcales bacterium | reverse complement strand
TCGAGCTGGGCAGCGTCCGGCCACCCCACGTAGGCGCCGAGCAGCGCCGGCCCCCCTGAGCGTGCCTGGATGTCGAGCGCGCGGACGTAGCTCAGCGTGTCCCGGAATTCTTGAAACGTACTGCCTCCGTTCCAGAACTCGATTTCGGTGGCTAGGCCGTCGAACGGCTGGCTCGTCGCTTGAACCGCGGCGATAGCATCCCAGGCGCTCTCGGTGGTGTCGCAGATGGCGTTGACCTCCAGCACGCCACGCTGGCGAGCTCGCGCAAGGAAGGAGAGCAGGGCAGGCTCGAGCAGATCGTCGGCGAGAATGGTCTTTAAGTTGTAGAGGGAGAGGGACTCGATGCGCTCGGCTTCGATGAAGGCGAGGACTGCCTGCTCTTTGAGAGCGTCACCCAGGATTTCTCGGTGCTGCTCGGTGTCGCCTTCGAACACCAATTGTCCCAGGCGGTCGCTCCAAAGGCTCAAGTAGAGGCCGCGATAACAGCCTTGGAGGTGAGTGCTCGAACAGTCTCCCTTGACCAGGCCCGGCGCGCCGCCTTCGCCGCTACTCCCGCCCACGGGGGCCATGCCGCCCACGCCGGTTCCAGCGGTGCTCGGCGCGCCGGAGCTTTCGGGAGTACCGCTGGTGGCGCCGGCACTGCCTGCGGCGCTCAAGCCGGCCGTCCCTTCTGCGCGTCCGCCCAGGCCAGCCTGCCCGGCCGAGTTGCTGGCGGCGTTGTCGCTCGTGTCCGTGCAGGCGCCCAGGGCTTGCGCGAGCAGCAGGAAGCTCACACTAAAGAGACGCTGCGTTCGGGGCCGTGTCATTCCAAGAGGGTAACGCTGCTTCAACGCCGTTTGCGACGCAGAGCGCTTTGCGGCAACCACTTAGGCAGATTCCGAACACATGGGGCGTGCTACAGGCTTGCCGCTGAAGCTCGGTCGTTCCGTGTCCCCTGCAAGTTTCTGGACCGTTCCACGTGCGCTCGGGCACTCACGGCTTGTCGGTGATCTTGAATTGCCCTGCGTGACCTGGTCGCCACTCAACCAGTCACATGGCTGCCCTCATATGGCCCACAGCGCACTGCGCCATCGTCGACTTAGTGTTGCACCATCACTCAGAGATCCCTGAAGATGGTCAGCCGGGCCAAGCCCCAGCCGGACGCAGCGCGCCGCGAGGCGCCGAAGGAACGAGAAGCACGATGATGAGATCTCAAGTCACCGCCAGAGTTGCACTCGTTGGGCTCACCGTCGGGCTCGTCTCGAGCTACGGGTGTACGGCTGACGACGGCGGCGGGCCGTCCGCCCAGGCGGGTTCTACGAGCAGCGCGGCGGGGGCAGCTGGCAGCAGCGGCTCAACCGGCGCGAGCGGCAGCCCTGGCGTGGCGGGATCCGGCACGGGCGGTAGCCTCGGGGCCGCAGGCTCCGCGGCGGGCGGCGCCTCGGCAGGCGCTTCCGGTCAGGCGACGGGCGGCAGCGGCGGCGGCGGAGCCGGCGACATCACTAAGGTTTGGAAGAGCGACGGCTTCGGGAAGCCGTTCGTCGGCACGTCAGGCGCCGAGCAGACGCTCGCGACCAGCGGCGTGAAGGCAGCGGACTGCGCCGCCGTGCTCAAGGACAAGACCACCAAGGTTTGCGGGCCGTGGGCGCTCGACCGCAAGTACCGCGTCTACATGCCGCAGAACTACGACCCCAACAAGAGCTACCCGTTGCTCTTCGAAGGGCCCGGCTGCGGTGGCGGCGCGGACGGCCTTTATCAGTTCGACGCCAGCTTCCTCAACACGGTGATTCGGGTGGGCCTGCAGCCGTCGCGAATCGAGGCTCACGGCACCAATCCCGATCAGGGCTGCTTCGACGACAAGGAGGGCGACGATTCAATGGATTGGGTGTTCTACGAGCTGCTTTACGACAAGCTGAATGCGCAGCTCTCGTTCGACCGAAATCGCGTGTTTTCTGCGGGCAACAGCAGCGGGTCCTGGTTCTCCAACGAACTGGGCTGCAAATACGCCGGCGACGCGCTGCGGCCCGTGCGCGGCGTGCTCCCCAACACGGGCGGGCTACCGACCGATCCGGCGTTTGTGCCCACGTGCACGAACGCCGGCATGGCAGGCATGTGGGTGCACGAAGTGGACGAAACAACGAATTTCTTCGCCGGCAACGTGGTCGCAATCGATCGCGCGATGAAGGTGAACAAATGCACCCAGCAGAACTACGCCAGCGCAGAGTTCGAAGATTTCCCGGTCCCCGGTGCGCAGCCTGCCAACCCGTGCAAGCGCATCAAGAATTGCGATCCGCTCTTTCCGCTGGTCGTTTGCGCGCTCCCGGGCGCCAACCACGACAGCCACACTCAAGTGGTGCTGCCGGGCTTCCCCAAGTTCATCGGCCTGTTCTCGATGCCGCCGCTCGCAGCGCCTTAGCCCAGCGTCTTGCGGCTACGCGCGGGCCTTCGGCGTAGAGCTGAGTGAGGTTCTGCCGACCTCACTGCGCAGGGCACAACACCGGTTTGGTGTCGACGACCAGATCGTCGATCCACACGTCT
>JANNWK010000497.1:0-10585 GCA_031408355.1 Myxococcales bacterium | reverse complement strand
TCGAAGAGCGCGCTGGGGAAGCGCCAAGTTTGGACACCGGCGACATGAGTCGCGCGGCGCAGTTCTCGGCCGGCTCAAGCCCCGCCGCCGACGCCGCCGCGCGTTCGCGCGCCATCAGGGATGCCGCGGGGCGCTTAGGCGAGGCGCTGGGGCGGCGCCTGCTCGGCTTGCCCGAGCCGAGTGAGGGCTGAGGACGGAGCCTAAGTGACGCCCATCGCCTTTTTGAAGCGCTTGGCGTCCGCGAACATGTCGACGTTGGTGAAAACGTAGGTTGCCGCCTGGGCCTTGCCCTTGGTGGCGATGGCGGCGAGCCGCTCGATGGCGGGATCCTCATAGCGGGACTTGTGGCCGGCCGGGCCGGGCAAGCGGTAATACGCGACGTTGCGCTTCGACAGGCCCTGGAGGAGCGGGTCGCGGGCCGACAGCGTGTTGGTCTCCTCGGCCAGGTCGTCGGCGTCGTCGGCCTTCCAGGCGGGGCCGGGCTCGAACACGACCGTTTCGAACTGCTTGCGGACGCTCTTCAGAAAATCCTTCAAGGCGGAGCGGTTGGCGCGGCTGGCGGTGAAATCCGGCGGCGCCACGAAGATGGCGGCCTTGGCGTCCAGCTCCTTGGCGACCTCGCCCAGGGTTTTCAGCGCGGTTTCAACCACTTTGCCTTCTCGGAAGCCTTCCTGCGCGATCTGCCGGGGACCCAGCAGCGCGAACTCGAAGCCGGGAGGTGCCTCGCGGCGCCAGCGGCGAACGGTGCCCGGCCCAGGGACGGCCATGTGCGTCTCCTGAACCTCCACGAAAAGGTACTCTTTAAAATAGCGCGTCGCGGGAACGGCGAAACCAGCGCAACCAACGACCAGCATGGGGCGGGACGCTAACACACCGAAGCCAGGCACGCCCGCCGGTGGCCGGCGATTTCGCCCCAAGTCAGACCCCGCTCAGACCGAGAAACCCCGCTGGCCAAAAGAAAAACGCGCCCGGGAGCCTGGCTTCCGGGCGCGCTGACCAAGCCCTGTTCGGGCGAGGGGTGCTGGGTTTCAGCTCACAGCGGCGCGAAGCAAACGGCCTTGCAGCCGTCGGCGCCTTCCGCGCTGGCGCACTCGACCAGGGCATTGGTTTCGTCGTTCGGCAGATCACACGCGCCCGTGCAGCCCGCGGCGCACGACGTGAGCAGCTCGGTCTCGTCGAGCAGATCCTCTTTGTTGTCGAAATAGCAGCTGAGCACGCAGTCGAACTGGCCGAGCTCCTCGGCCGTGCTGCCGGTGCCGCAAGCGGTGGTGGGGACCTCGCCGTAGCAGGCTTGCCACTCGGTGCCGCACTTGGCCTTCATGCACGCGAGGCAGTCGCCGTCGTCCGCGCCCGGTGCCGTGGAGGGGAGTAGGGTCGGCTCGAGCGGGTCGGTGACCTGGCATTCGCCGGGCACAAACGCCGCGCCGCCATCACCCATGCCGCCGGCGTTGTCGGGCGTGCCGCCGTTGGCGTTGCTACCGGCGCTACTGCTACCACCGCCGCCGGTGGCCTTGCTGCCAGCGCTGCTGCTGCCGCCCTTGCCCGCGTTGCTGCTTTCGCCTGCGTCGCCGATATTCGTGCCGTCGCCGTTGCCATCGCCCTCGGACACGACGCAGGCCGTGGCCAGTGAAGCCACCACGCCCGCCGAAAGGGCCCACTTGATCAATCGGTAAGAAGACTTCATCTGCATTTCAAGATCTCCAGAATAAAGAGGACGCCAGCATTGTGGCTCGAAGCGCACTGGCGGGGGAAAGAAAGGTTACCTGGATCGACGGCCAGCGCTCCCAGCTTATTCGTCGGTATCGGCCAGAATGTTCCTCCAGAATGCCCGCCGGACCGCGGGCCGCCCTAGGGAACGCCCGGCTTGGGGAAGCCGGGGTGCTGGGTCGAAGAGGTGGGAGCCGTCGCGGCTGGCTCTGGCTCTGGCTCTGGCTCTGGCTCTGGCTCCGCCACCGGCTCTGGCTCTGGCTCCGCAGCAGGTGCGGGGGCGAGTTCGGGAGCCGGGGGGGGAGCGCGTCGCCGTCGCTTGAACGCGAACACCACGCTGGCGGCTGAGGCCAACCACCAGGGGCCGTCGCCCCAGAGGCCATACGGCGTCTTGCCCTTCAGCCAACGCAGGGTCGCGCGTTGGCTGGCCTCTTCGAACGTCTTGGTGTGCGAAATCACCCGCCCCACCGGGTCAACGAAGGCGCTGACGCCGCTGTTGGTGGAGCGCACGAAGAACTTCCGGTGTTCTACGGCGCGCAACTTGGCGAGCGCCAGGTGGATCCAGGGTTCGGTGCTGTCGCCGAACCAAGCGTCGTTGGTGAGATTGGCGATGAGCTCGGGCGAGCCTTCGCTCATCACGCGCCCGACGAAGTTCGGCAGGACGTCTTCGTAGCAGACGACCACCGCGATCTCGTGCTCGCCCAGCTTGAGGGGTTTGAACGAGGTTCCAGCCTGAAAATGGCCTGAATGGGGCGACCATTCGTAGAGGATGGGGAAGGTTTCGCCGAACGGCAGGTACTCCCCAAAGGCCAAGAGGAGCTGCTTGTCGTAGCGCCCCACGACGGCTCCGCTCTGGTCGGTGAGCATCGCCGAGTTGAAGAGCACGTATTCGCGGGGATCCTGCACCGGGCGCACGAGCACGCTCCCGAAGAGCGCGGGCACGCCCAGCGTGCTGGTGAACTGGCGGCGGAGCGCGAGGTCGGCGCCTTCTTCTTGCACCGGTGCCATCACGGAGGTCTCGCTCCAAACGACCAGATCCAGCGGGCCCTGCTGCTGAAGCTCACGCGTGAGTCGTAGGTGGCGGTCGAGCCCCTCGCGCTTGTTCTTGCGCTTGCCCATCAGGCTCATGTTGGCCTGCACGAGCCCGACCTCGACCTTCTCCGCGGCGGCGCTGCGGGCGTCGACCATCGGGATGCGCACGGCGCCGTAGGCTGCGGCTAGGGGCGGCGCCAGCGCGCCCAGCAAGGCCAAGCGGCGGAGCGGCCGCTGTTCGAGGCGCGCCAGTACCAGCTCCGAAAGCGCGTAGTTGAAGCCTACAAGGACGAGCGAAACGGCGATCGGGCCGCCGAGCTCCGCCACCTGGAGCAGCAGCGGCAGCTGGTGCACGGTGGCGCCGTAGAACCATGGGAAGAGCAGCGGAAAGAGCAGCTCGCTCGCCGCGAAGGCGCTCGCGAAGGTGAGGCCGCGGCTATAGCCATGCTTTTCTGCGCGGGCGGCGAGCCAGCCGAAGAGGCCGATGCGCCCCGCCTGGTAGGCGCACAAAATCCCCTGAAACAGCCAACACAAGGGCAGGGGAAAGCCGCTGAAGACCTCAAGCGTGTAGCTCAGCCAGTAAAAGCCGGTGATGGTCATGCCGAAGCCGGCAGTGAGTCCCAGCCAGAAGCCGTGCTTGGGGCGCTGCCCCGAAAGCGCCACGAACAGGGGCACTAGCGCGACGAACGCGATGGGCCACAGATCGATCCCCGGAAAGGCCGCGAAGTACAGGAGGCCGGACGCGAAGCTGAGCGGGTACGCCAGCCTCAGCGGCAGCGGAAACGCGGGCCGTTTCACCCGCCCAGCGCCTTCTTGACCTTGGCCAAGACGTCGTCGAGCTTAAACGGCTTGGTGATGTAGTGGCGGGCGCCGCTCTGAATGCCCTTGATCACTTCGGCCGCGCCCGTCTTGGCGGTGATGAAGATGATGGGCACCGATTTGAGCTCGGGATCTTGGCGGACCCTGGCGGCGACGCCGAGCCCGTCGAGCCCGGGCATCATCACGTCGAGCAAGAGCAGCGCGGGCCGCGGCGCGAGCGCTGCAAGAGCCAGCGCCTGGTGGCCGTCGTGGGCCACGGCGACGTCGTAGTGGGGCGCCAGCAGCTTCTCGAGCATGCCAGCTATCGCCGGATCGTCTTCTGCGATCACGATGCGGCGGCGCTCGGACGGTACTCCAGACAAATCGATGCTTTCTGCGAAACAGGGGCAAAATCCGCGGCGCCGCGGCGAGTTTACTCAGTGCGCTTGATCACGTGGAAGCCGAAATTCGTCTCGACGATGCTGCTGATTTGCCCGGGCTTGAGCGCGAAGGCGGCCGCGGAGAAGGGCGCGACCATCGCGTTTTTGCCGAACTTGCCGAGGTTTCCGGCCTTCGTCTTGGCGCCGGGCTCGTCGGAAAACTCGCGCGCCAGGGCGGCGAAGTCGTCGCCTTTCTTGGCCCGGGCGGCCACCAGCTCCGCGCGCGTCTTCGCCTCTTCCTTGGTCCGCGTGATCGAGGGCTCCGCGCGCATCGAGCCCTTGTACATAATGAGCACGTGGCTTGCGCCGATCTTCTCCTCGTCTTGAGGAGCGGGAGTCGGAGACGGAGTCGGCGGCGTGGGCGACGGTGCCGGCTCGGCGGAAGCGGCGGCTTCGGGGGCGGGCTCAGGCGCCAGCGGCGGAGCGCCAGCACCCGGTTGGGTGAGGTCGGCGCAGGCCCCCAGCGCGAGCCAAGGAAAACAAAGCCAGAGGCGAACGGAGGAGGTCGGAAACATCGGGGACAGCTACGTAATGACGATGGCGCTCCGATTTCAAGCACCGAAAGCCACGAGAGCTTGCGAGGGGCACCGGGCGGGCCCCATAGTGCCGACCCCGCATGGAGAAAATCCTCCACATTGAGGACGATCCGGCCAACCGACTGCTCGTCCGCAAGCTGTTGACGGCCGCTGGTTTTGAGGTCATCGAGGCCGCTGACGGGCTTGAGGGCGTGCGCATGGCCATCCAGCAACGCCCCGATCTGGTGCTGGTCGACATCGCCATCCCGGGCCTTGATGGCTATGAGGTCACGCTGCGACTCCGGGCTGAGCCCCAGCTGCGCGGCATGCCGATTGTAGCGATTACGGCCGAGGGCGACCGCGAAACGAGCTTGGCCGTGGGCTGCGACGGTTTTCTGCAAAAGCCCATCGATGCCCGCTCCTTCGCCGACAAGGTGCGGGTTTATCTGGACGGCGAGCGAGAAACCACGAGTCCGGACGCCACCGGGCAGCGCTTGCGGCTGCAATCCCAACGCATCGTCACCCACCTTGAGGCCAAGGTCGCCGAGCTCTCGGACATGAATCAGCGCCTCCTGGAGCTGGATCAAGCCAAGAAGGAGTTTTACCGGAACATCTCGCACGAGCTGGCGACCCCGATGACGCCCATTGTCGGGTATTTGAAGCTGCTCATCGACGGTGAGCTTGGGGATCTGACGACGCCGCAGCTGAAGAGCCTGCGCGCCATGAGCGACTGCGCGTATCGGCTACGCCGGCTCATCGACAGCTTGCTCGACGTCACCGCCCTGGAAACCGGCCGAATGCGCTTCGCCCAGCGCGAGTACGATTTCGCCGAGCTGGTACAGAAGGCCTCCCGTCAGCCGGCCTTCGAGGACGGCCGCATCCATCTGGTGGCCGACTTGCCCAAGCGCGGGGCCATGATGGGGGCGGGGGACGTGGAGCGCCTCGGGCGAGCGTTCGATCAACTCTTCGACAACGCTACGAAGTTCACCCCGGAGGGTGGCACGGTGGGCGTGCGCGCGCGCCGCCTGCCCAGCGGCCATTTCGAGCTTTGCATCGCCGACACCGGTCCCGGCGTTCCCAGCGAAAAGGGCGGCCAGCTGTTCGATCCGTTCTATCAAGTCGATGGCTCGCCCACCCGCAGTTTTGGCGGCACGGGCGTCGGTTTGGCGATCGTGCGCGGCGTTGCGCGGGGCCACGGCGGCGACGTGCAGGTGGTTTCGCCCGCCAACGAGGTGATCGTCGGCGTGCCCTTCGGCGGCGCCGCTTTCTACTTCGTGATCCCGGAGCGCCTCGGCCCGGGCAGTGAGCCCCCTTCGCGGCCGCTGTGAGCAGCGTCATCTATCTCGACTGGAACGCGACCAGTCCGCCCCTGCCTGAGGTCGTCGACGCGATGACGGCGGCGGCCCGGCACAGCTGGGGCAATCCGGCGAGCCTGCACGCGAGCGGGCGCGCCGCGCGCGACGTCGTCGAAACCGCGCGCGAGGCCGTGGCGGGCCTGGTGGGTTCAAGTCCGCGGGACGTGATCCTCACGTCGGGCGGCACCGAGGCCAACAACCTGGCCCTGCATGGCGCGACGGCGCTGGTGACAAGCGCGCTCGAGCACCCTTCGGTGACCCGCTGGGCGGAGGCGCTCGCCCAGGCCGGTCGTCCCGTCATCTGGCTCGCGGTCCCGTCCACGGGGCGCCTGGAGCCCTCGGCCGTCGAGACGGCGCTGAGCGAACTCTCCGATCCACGTGGGGCGGTGGTTGCCGTCGCTGCGGCCAACCACGAGACGGGCGTGATTCAGCCAATCAGGGAAATCGCTGAGCTTGTGCAGCGCCTGGGGGCCCGCCTGCACGTGGATGCTGTCCAGGCGCTGGGCAAGCTCCCCGCCGAGGCCTTCGCCGGCGCCGACACGCTCAGCGTCGCCGCCCACAAGTTGCGCGGTCCGAAGGGGATCGGCGCGCTGGTACATCGGCCGGATCGGGCACCCCGCCCCTTTCTGCTCGGAGGCAGTCAGGAGCGTGGGCGGAGGCCCGGCACGGTGGATCCGGTGGCCGCGGCCGGCTTCCGCGTGGCCGCAGAATGGGCTCGTGGGGCCGTGGAGCGGCGCCCGGCGATCGCCGCCCTTCGCGACCGCCTCGAAGCCGAGCTGGTGGCCGTGCTGGGCGCGCTGCCCAATGGCGCGGAGGTGCCGCGCCTGCACCACGTGACCAATCTGTCGTTCCCAGGCCGAGCCGGCGACGAACTGGTCGCCGCGCTCGATCTCCTCGGTGTCGCGGTCGCGAGCGGCAGCGCCTGCAGCGCCGGGACCACGGAGCCCTCCAAGATCATCTCTGCGATGCTGGGCCACGAGCGCGCACGCACCGCGGTCCGCGTTAGCCTCGGCGACACCACGACGCCCGAAGACGTGGAGCTCGCTCTGCAGGCGTTCGCCCGCGCGCTTCGTCAGTGAAGTTACGGCGTTGGGACCGGAGCGCTCCCATAGCTCACGTGTCGCATGATCCCGAGCCGCACTCCCTCCGTCGGGACCTGCGAGACGCCGACGTAAGCGATCGAAACCCGTCACGATTCCCGGCGCGCCCCGCCCGAAATCAGCGCTCCATTGAATGGAAGCACGCGGGTCCCGCCACGGCGCGGTTGTTCAGTAGCCGGAGAAATATGCTGTAACAGATGAATGCTTAGAGCCTAAGCAGGCGTATTTAAACGCTGATTGGCCGCTTCGTACAGAGCGACCGCCGCCGCGACGGAGGCGTTCAACGAGCCGATGCGCTCGGACTGGGCAAGCGTGGCCGAGCAGCTCAAGAGCTTGCGCACCGGCCGGCTCATGCCCTCGTGCTCGGCACCCAAGACCAGCAAGGTGGGTCCGCGGAGGTCGACCTGGCGGAGCGCTCGGTCTGCTCGAGGCTCCAGCCCGACGACCTGGATGCCGGCGTCACGCGCCTCGCTCAGGCTTGAGCTGAGGGACCGCACGCGGCACAGCCGGGCATGTTCCACGGCCCCAGCCGAGGCCCGAAAGGTCGAGAGGCTAAGCGGAGCCGAGGCGTGCTCCGCCCAAA
The DNA here is from genome assembly GCA_031408355.1 of Myxococcales bacterium. Classification (GTDB taxonomy): domain Bacteria; phylum Myxococcota_A; class Polyangia; order Polyangiales; family Polyangiaceae; genus PMG-095. Next base: position 3,055 of record JANNWK010000497.1, on the reverse strand, counting down.
TCACCGTGGCTCCTGCCAAGCCCACGGCGCTCCGCACCACGGCTCCAAAATTCTGCGGGTCCGAAATGCCGTCCAGCACGATGCCGAGCAGGTGAGGTTCGATGATCAGATCGTCGAAAGGGACGAGGACCAGCTCGGGCGCCCAGCAGACGACCCCCTGGTGAACGGTTCCCTCGGTCAGAGCGTCGAGCACCAGGCGAGGCTCGCGGGTGATCTCTGCCACGCCGTGGTCGGCGGCAATTCGACTGAGCGCTTCGTGGCGGGGGCTCTCGCCCTGCTCGACCGTGACTCGAGAAAGCTTGGCGCCGTGAGCCAAAATCGCCTCCCGGACCGGCTGCAGGCCGGCGACCAGGCGTTTTCCAGGCACGTTCGGCAGCGCCGAGCGATCGCGCGGCGGGCGATGGGGGTAGTCAGGTCGACGGCGCAAGGGCTTCGCTCATTTCCGTCAGGATGGCGCGGGCGGCGGCCGCGGGATCTGCCGCGTCTCGGATGGGGCGGCCCACGACGAGCAGGCTTGCGCCGTCGCGGACGGCCGAGGCCGGCGTGCCCACCCTCTTTTGGTCACCCGCCGCGCTACCGGCAGGACGGATGCCCGGTGTGCAGAGCAGGACCTCCGGGCCGAGCTCTCGCCGCAGCGCCCCGACCTCGTTGGTGGAGCACACGAGTCCCGGGATGCCTGATTGGACACTCAGCCGCGCCAGCCGGCTCACTTGGTCGCTCGGGGTCGCGCTCACGCCGACGGCCGCGAGGTCGGCCTGGTCGAGGGAAGTGAGCACGGTGACCGCCAGCAGCCGGAGCCCGGCTCCTTCGCGCTCCGCTCGCCGAGCCGCTGCCTCGAGCATTCTCGGTCCCCCAGCGGCATGGACGGTGAGAAAGGCCACGCCCAGTTGAGAAGCCGTGGCCACGGCGCGTTCCACGGTCTCGGAGATGTCGTGAAGCTTCAAATCCAAGAAGACTTTGCAGCCCAGCTTCGATCCGAGCAGCGCCGCCTTCGGCCCGGCGGCGACGAACAACTCAAGCCCGATCTTGAGCACACCAACGGAAGCGGCGACCCGAGCTGCCGCCGCTTCCGCTTCTTCAAGTCGGGGGAAATCCAGAGCAAACGCCAAGCGATCGCGCATGGCCGTCCCTAGCCCGGGGTCCGAACCGGGCGCAACGTCAAAGGCAAGGTTCCGCCCGCAGCGTGCGGGCCTGTGCGCTCACAGACACGAGCAGAGCGGATCGCCCGGAGGACAGTTGCACGGCTTGGCTGCGCCTGGCGCCTTGCCGCCGCCGCCGCCTCGAATGGCCGCGCCCGCCTGCTTCTTCTGTTCCGTGGCCTTGCTGAGCTCGGCTTCCAGCTTCGCGCGGGTGGCTTCGTCCTTGGCGCTGTCGAGCGAGTGCTTCAGCTCTTCTTCGCGCTTCTGGGCGTCGTCGAAGACGCTCTTCATGCGCTTGATTTCGGCTTCAGCCGCGGACTGCTGGGCTTGAAACGCCGCCGTCTGCTTCTTTGCGGTCTCTTGGCTCTGCATATACGCCGCGATGCCGCCGCCTCCACCCAGGACCACGATCGCTATTGCGATCCCGACGATGAGCTTCAGGCGTTTCTTGCTCGAGTCGCTATTTAGCGCGGCGAGCTGCTGCTCGTGGGCCTGCTGCGCGCTCAGCGCTTCCATGCGCGATTTGTGCTCGGCCTCGGCCTTGGCCTTTTCGATCTCACCGTGGCGAATCGCGTCGATCCGCGCCGCTTCTTCCTTGCGCCGATTATCCTCAAGCCGCCGCGCCTCCTCTTCGTCGCGGATACGGCGCTCCTCGGTGTCGCGCGCAGCGCGCTCGGCGGCTGCCTTACCCTCAGCTTCGCTGCGGGCCCGCCGCTCCTTGTCGGCCTCTTCTTCCTTGATTCGGTCTTCCTCAAGGTTCATCAGCTCCTTGAGAGAAAAGAGAACCGAGCTTTCTTTCTGTTCGGCCATTCGGTGAGTGTCCTCTACGGGGGCAGCGCTCAAGCCAGCGCCATGGGCGAATACCAACCCGCTGTCGATCTCGTCAAGCGGTCTGCACGAGCGGGGAGGGGGAATGTAGTGGAGGATTCTGTTTCTGTCAGCTTGGACGGCCCGCTTCGCCTCGCCTTGGGTCGGTGGGCGCGCCCGCGGCGAGCCGCACTCGCCACCCACATTGTGCGACAACGGGCCCAGAACTCGAGATTTGCGGCCCGCACGCCGGTTCCCCGGGGTCGATCACCCCCCCGGCTGACCGGGTGAAGGAAAGTTGGTAGACGGGTACCCTGGGAGCCGATGCCTGCTCTAAAGTGGCGCCAATGGCGACCGAGCTACGGGCTCAGATCACCGGCACCGTCTGGAAGATCCTGGTCAAACCGGGAGATGAGGTCGCGGCCGACCAGACCTTGGTCATCTTGGAGTCGATGAAGATGGAAATGCCGCTCGAATCGCCCGAGGCAGGTCGGGTGGTCAGCGTTGCTACGGCTGAAGGTGCCAGTGTCGACGAGGGTGACCTGCTGCTCGTCCTGGAGGCGCTGGAATGAGCCCTGGCCCGCGCACCTGGTTCTTGCGCATGGCTCCGCTCTTGGCGTGGCCGGTGCTAGCGCCGGGCTGCGGCGGACCACAGACCTTGGGTGGAGCGGGCAGCGTTTGTTTCCGCGACAACGATTGCATGGCGGGCCTGATTTGCGTGGCGCCGCCCATGGACCCTGTCCAACGCGTGTGCAGCAGCGATCCAACGCCGCTTATCTCTAGTGTCGAAGGCCCGCCCATTCTGGCGGCGGGAGGCGGCGGTGGGGCATCCGCCGGCGGTTTCGCGGGCGCGCCGAACCGGGCTGGAAATGGCGGGGCGGTCGAGGCAGGCGGGACGGCGGCGGCGATTGGCGGCAGCGCGGGCTCGGCGAGCTCTGCTGGCAACGGCGGCACCGCTACGGCTGGCGGCAGCGGCGGCGGCGGCAGCGGCGGCAGCGGCGGCGGCACCGGCGGCACGGAGCCATCGGGCGGAACGTTCGGCGCGGGCGGAGCCTACGGACAACGGCCAGCTCCCAGCTCATACATAACAGTCCAACAACCAATCATTG
>JANNWK010000496.1:0-2780 GCA_031408355.1 Myxococcales bacterium | reverse complement strand
GGGTTTCAGATCGATCTGCCGGTCGTGGGCGCCGAAATTCCCGACGGCTTGAAGCGCGTGAGCGTGAAGGTGCGGATCGCCGGACAGACGCTTCGAGAAGACTTTGAGCCAACAGAAAACCTGAAGGCCGCGATCAAATGGAATGGCAAGGACTCCTTCGGCCGCGTCGTGCAGGGCCAGCAGCGCGCGCGCATCACGCTGAGCTACGTGTACGACGGTCAGCTGCGCCCGGCTGAGACTTTTGGGGCGACGTCTCGTCTGCGGGTCACGGATGCCGACAACGGCGACGGCACGATTGCCGTGGAGGCCGCGCTGAGCAAGCGTTTCTCGGTCACGGTCGGCACCTGGGACGCTGGTGGCTACCAGCTGGGGGGCCTCGGCTTCGATGTCCTGCATGCCTTTGACCCCGGTACGGCCAAGATCTACTTCGGCTCGGGCGATGACCGCTCCGCCGAGAACGTGGCGCTCGTGACCACGCGCCCGGCTGGCGATGCGGCGCTGGGCACTCCCGACGGCGTTTTCGCGGCTCCGGACGGCAGCGTGCTCGTGACGGAGGACGACGAGAAGCGCGGCGCTCTTGGGGCTCTGCTGCGTATTGCGCCGGATGGCGACGTGAGCCCCATTGTCGGTGACGGCGCCCCGGGCGACGCGGCCGACTTGGTGGTGGGCTCGCCACAGGGCGTCGCGATGAAGAGCGATGGCTCGATTCTTTTCGCGGACTACTACCTCGACGCGATCCGTGAGATCGCTCTGGACGGCTCAGTGCGGACGTTGGTGGGTCGACCCGACGACGAGCAAGGCACGCCTGAAGTCGAAGCGACGCTCGAGAGCCTCGACGGCATCGCGCTCGGGCTTCGCGAGGAGCTGTACATCATCAACGGCGACCAAGTGCTCAAGCTCGAGGGCGGCGAGTTGACGCCGTTTGCCGGAACCGGCGAGAAGCCCACCGACAACGACGTTTTGGAGGGCGATGGCGCGCCGGCCGATACGGTTCCGCTGAACGTCCCAAGTGGCGTAGCGGTCGGGCCAGACGGCAGCGTCTTCATCTCGGAGCGTGATGGCGCGCGCGTGCGGCAAGTCACGCCGGACGGGCTCATGCACACTGTCGCGGGCACCGGCGTGCCAGGCTTTGCGGGCGATGGCCAGCGCGCGACGACAGCCCAGCTGCACGATCCCCGCGGCCTCGCGCTCGCGGGCGACGGCTCGCTTTACATCGCCGATCAGCTCAACCACCGCATCCGGCGCGTGACGCCTGATGGCTTCATGCAAACGGTCGTTGGCGGTGGAGACGCCGAGCTTGGCGACGGCCAGTTGCCGACCAAGATCAAGCTCGACAAGCCAGACGGGATTGCCTTCGGCGGTGATGGCGCGCTGTACGTCGCGACCGGGACGACCGTTTACAAGGTGGCGCCTGGTTTGACCGAGCTCGAGCACACGAACGACAGCCTGATCCCTTCTGAAGACGGGCACACTCTTTACAAGTTCGACAACCGCGGAAAGCACCTACAAACCATCAACGCTGTGACGGGCGTCACGGAGCTGTCGTTCGCCTACGACGAGGCTGGGCTGCTGGCGGGCATCACCGACAAGAACCAGCTCAAGACGACCATTCAGCGCGACGAAGACGGCGTGCCAGGCACGATCGTTGGGCCGTTCGGTCAGCGTACGAATATCGAGATCGTTGATGGTGTGCTGAAGAGCATCACCGATCCGCTCGATCGCGTCGTCAGTCTCGAATACAGCGACAATGGGCTGCTCACCAAGGTGGTTTCGCCTGAGGGGGCGGAGCGGAAATTCACGTACACCAAGGATGGCTTGGGATTGCTCGAGAGCATCACGGAGCCGAGCGGATTCTTCGAGGAATTCGGCAAGAAGGACGATCCCCAAGACCTCGGGCTGAGAGTCCAAGGGTCCGGCGGCCTTACCGAGTACACGACCATCCGACTCAACGGCGAGATCCAGCGCAGCGTAAAGGCCACCGACGGCACCGTGACCGAAGGAATTGACCAGCGCACGGACTTTCCCGTCACGTACACCGATGGCACGCGCGCCCGGACGGTCTTCAATCCCGACATTCACTTCGGCTCGCAAGTCCTGATCCCCAACAGCCACACGCTCACGACTCCATCGGGTCGCGAGCACCAGACTTTCTTCGAAGAATTCAAGGGCTTGTCGGACATCAACAACGCGCTCACCGCCACCGAATGGAATAGCGCCGTTGAGGTCAACGGCAGGCGCACCACCACGAACTACAATCGGAAGGACAGGACCATTCGCCGAGAGTCGCCACTGGGTCGCCTCAGCACCGCCGTGCTTGACGAGCTTGGTCGCCAAACCGATACCGAAACACCGGGTTTTGGCAGCACCCACTTTGAGTACGACAGCAGCGGGCGTCTAGCGAGCGTGACCCGCACTGCGGGCAAAGAAACCCGCACCCAAACGTACGGCTATGACGACAGCGACGGGTTCTTCCGGCAGGTGACGGACGCCCTCGACCAGACGACGAAGTACGAGCCAGATCTGGTCGGGCGGCTGCTCGGCGTCACCGATCCGAGTGGCGCCACCTTCTCGCAGCTCTTCGATGGTGACAATCGGCTGAAACTCGTCACATTGCCGGGGAACAAGGAACATTTCTTCGACTACAAAGGCACCTCGAGCTTGCTCGAACTCGTGACGCCGCCACGAGTCGACGGTCCAAGCCCGACCGACATGCCCATCGGGAATGTCCGCCACACGTACAACCAGAGCAACCAGCCGACCCTCGTCGAGCGCGCCGACGG